>DATJRL010000084.1:0-11053 GCA_035504785.1 Caulobacteraceae bacterium | reverse complement strand
CCGAGCGGAAGCTGATGGCGCTGGCCGACCAGTTGATCGTGCTGGTCGACTCCACCAAGTTCCGCACCTCCGCCAGCTTTCTGGTCTGCGATCTCGACGCCATCGATATGGTCGTGACCGACGCCGGCGCCACAGCGGCGGAAATCGCGGTGCTAGAGGACCAAGGGATCGAGGTGGTGGTCGCCGGTTAGGCGCCCAGCCCGCCGAGCAGCACGTACTTCAGCTCCATGTATTCCTCGATGCCATACTTGGAGCCTTCGCGGCCGATGCCGGACTGCTTGACTCCGCCGAAAGGCGCGACCTCGGTGGAGAGGATGCCGTCGTTAACGGCGACCATGCCGTACTCCAGCGCCTCGGCGACCCGGAACACCCGGGCGAGGTCGCGGGCGTAGAAATAAGCGGCGAGGCCGTAGTCGGTGTCGTTGGCGAGACGGATCGCCTCGGCCTCGTCGCGGAAGCGGGTCAGCGTCGCGACGGGACCAAAGATTTCCTCGCGCGAGATCGCCATCGCCGGCGTGACGCCGGTGACCACCGTGGGTTCGAAGAAGGTGCGGCCGAGGGCGTGGCGGTGGCCGCCGACCTCGACCTTCGCACCGGCGGCCACCGCGTCGGCGAGCAGACGTTCGACCTTCTCGACCGCGTCCATGGTGATGAGCGGGCCCTGGGTGACGCCGGCGTCCGCGCCATTACCGACTTTCATCTCGCGAACCCGGGCGGCGAGCCTGGCCTCGAAGGCGTCGTGGACCTTGTCCTGCACGAGGAACCGGTTCGCGCAGACGCAGGTCTGGCCCATGTTGCGGTACTTGGAGGCCAGGGCGCCTTCGACGGCCTGATCGAGGTCGGCGTCGTCGAACACGATGAAGGGCGCGTTGCCGCCCAGCTCCAGCGAGACCTTCTTCACGGTCGTGGCGCACTGGGCCATCAGCAGCTTGCCGACCTCGGTCGAGCCGGTGAACGAGAACTTGCGCACCAATGGGTTCTGGGTCAGCTCCAGCCCGACCTCCCGGGCGCGGGTGGTGGTGACGACGTTGAGGACGCCTTCCGGGATCCCGGCGCGGTCGGCGAGTTCCGCCAGAGCCAAGGCCGAGAGCGGCGTCTCGTCCGGGGGCTTGACCACGACCGTGCACCCGGCGGCCAGCGCCGGCGCGACCTTGCGGGTGATCATGGCGATCGGAAAATTCCAGGGCGTGATCGCCGTCACCACCCCAATTGGCTGCTTCAGCACCAGGATGCGCTTGCCGGCCGCGTGGCTCGGGATGACGTCGCCGTAGGCTCGCCGGCCCTCCTCGGCGAACCATTCGATGAAGCTGGCGCCATAGGCCACCTCGCCGCGGGTCTCGGCCAGCGGCTTGCCCTGCTCGGCGGTCATCAACTGGGCAAGGTCGTCTTGCGCGGCCATGACCAGCTCGAACCACCGCCGCAGAATCACCGCCCGCTCCTTCGCCGTCTCGCCGCGCCAGGCCGGCAGCGCCCGGTCGGCAGCTTCGATCGCAGCGCGGGCATCGGCGGCGTCGAGGTCCGCGACCTCGGCGATCGTCTCGCCGGTGGCGGGGTTGTGGACGGCGAAGCGCTCGCCCGAGCCAGACAGAGTCCAACGACCATCCACGTAGGCGTCGCGCCGCAGAATCTTGGGATCGGCGAGCGTCAACATGGCGGGCTCCTTCGGGGATCGGGGAAGCCCGGAGATAGTGTGCCCGTCGGCTTGTGTCAGCCGGCGGTCTTGTCGGCCCGGCGCGCTCTGAGGTCCGCCTGTATCCGCGCGTGATCGGCCTTCGTGAGCTTGTAGGTCATCAGCACCAAGACGGCGACGGCGGTGAAGAGCGACGCGCCTGGCCCATAGGCGATGCCGAGGTTGCGGATGGTCTCGGCGGGAATCTTCGCCAGGAGCGCCGGATTGGAGACGCCGTGCGGAAAGCCGATCACGTCCAGCGCGATGCCGCCGATCCAGGCGCCGAGACCGCTGGAGGCCTTCGCCGAGAGGGTGATGCCGGCGAAGTAAAGACCCTCGCGCCGGGCCCCGAAAAGGAACTCGTGTTCGTCAGCGGCGTCGGCCATCATCGACTGGAAGGCGATGGTGGCGACGGCGCCCCCCAAGCCCCCGAGGATCATCGCGGCCGCGAGCGTCGGCACTGCGGCGTCGAGCGAGATTACCCCCGATAGGCGCAGAAGCACCGGGGCGACCTGTGCGACTCCGATCGTCGCCAAGCCTAGCATGGCGGCGCTGCGCTTCTCCATCCGCCGCGCCAGCCCCGCCGCCCCGAAGATGCCGCCGAAGACGCCGATAGGCGCGAGCAGACTCAGCAGGAGGATCTGGTTCGAACTCAGCTTCCAGAAGAAGGTGTTGGCGTGCAGCGTCAGCGTCCCGGCGACCCCGAGCGCGGTGAAGAGGATAAGACACGGCATGAACAGGCTGATGAAGGAGCGATTGCGCAGCACCTCGAGCAGTTCGCCCGTGAACTGACCGAAGCCGAAGCTGCTGTCCCTGGGGGCCGCATGTAAACGCCCTCTGGCGCGCAGCGTGCCGAGAGTGCTGAGGAGCGCGCCGAATGCGACGATCGCGCCCAACGTCCAGGCGAGCGGCGAGTAGGCCGCGCCGATGAAGCGGCCGTTCGGCCCCTTGAGGAAGATTCCCCAGATGAGGAATGCGGCGGCAAGGCCGCCGATCACCGTGAACAAGACGCGCCCGGCGACGATGCTGGAGCGCTCCGCATAGTCGTCGGACAACTCCGCCCCCAGCGCCATGTAGGGCACGTAGAAGAACGAGATCGCCACCCGCAGCGAGAGCAGCGTCGCCAGCGCGTAGCCGAACAGCGGCAACCCGGTGAGGCCCCTGGGCACGGAGAAGAGAAGACCGAACGTGACCACGATCGGGATGATGCTGGCGATCATGAACGGATGACGCCGTCCGTGGGGCGAGCGGCTGTTGTCCGAGATCGATCCCACGACCGGGTCGATCAGCGAATCGACTACCAGCGTAGCGCCGAGCGCCGCCCCCGCGTAGGAGCCCGACAGGCCGCACACGATGGTGAGGTAGAAGAGCAGCAGGCCGCCGATCGCGACGGTGGTGATGTTCTCCACGAGCGCCCCGGACCCGTAAACGCCCAACGCGGCGAGTCCCAGCTTCGACGAGCGCGCCGCGTGGTTGCTCTCCGGCGGCGCCATGGTGGGGTCGAGGACGGGTCGTCCTTCGGTCTCCGCGGATGACTCCTTCGCCGGGGCGCTAACTGACATGGCGTTCCTGGGCTTCCCTTGCCTGGCGCCGGTTCGCCGGCCACTCGTTGGCCTATTCGTGACAGGCTGGCCGGGTCCCGTCGAGTGACCGATCGGTTATTCGCCGCTCCTCATCGGCTGGGAGGCCTTATCCGCTCGCCCGTGCGTTGGTTGACCGTCACCTTCCAGGAGATGGCGATCGCCTTCCTCGCCCGCACCGACCTTCGATCAGATCACCTCCAGGTAGTCCTTATCCGGCAGCGAGGGGAACGGCGCGGCGGGCAGGGTCTGGTACCAAAAGGCGACCGAGGCGATGTCATCCTGCAAGGGCAGGTAACGGCGGTCGCGGTCGGAACGCCACCCCAGGGCCTGGATGGTGACCCTCAGGTCGCGCTCGAAGCGGATGGGATCGGTGATGTGCCAGCGATACATCCCGAAACGCTGCTGCGACTGGTAGGTCCCGTCCGGGCGGATCACCTGGGGCAGGCCGGCGTAGGGGGTGGTGAACTCTTGATAAGCGCTGGTGCGGGTGCGGTCGACCGTGCCGGGATCGAAGTTGTAGGCCCCGCAGAAGTAGTCCTCGGTGCCGGTGCCGCAGATGGTCGGGAACTCGCCGTCCCCGTCCATGAAGAACTTGATCTCGCCCTCGCCCCACCAGCCGGTGTTGTTGACGCCCCAGGCCATGTAGGTCCCCACGTACTGGCCCTGCCCTGCGACACCATCGAGGATGGTATAGACCTCCTTGTAGGGCAGTGGATTCACCCGCCGGAACTGGGCGTGAAAATAGGCGGCGTCTTCGGGAACTTCGGTCAAGACGTAGTTGATTTGGTAATAGACGTAGATCGGGTCCTCGGCGAGGTTGGTCAGCGTCCAGCGGGCGCGCCTGCGGAAGGGCATCTCCCAGTAGCAGTTGAAGGCGCGGCCCGGGTTCACACAGACCGCGAGGGACGAAACCTGGGCGTACTTCTCCCAGCCGCAGGCGAAGAAATCCCCGGCGGGGCACTCGACGGACGGCTGCTCCTGATCATCCCAGTAGGCGCGCAGAATGGTGTGGCGCCAGCGGCCGCGTGCGAGGGTCATCCAGATCTGCTGGATCGCGCCCGCGCCTTCGATGTCGGCGAGGGTGAAGGTCTCGCCCGGCTGGACGATGATGAACGGAGAGACTTTCCAGCCCTGGCCAAGGCCGCGGGCCATGTTGGCGGCCGGCCCGTCGGTCGACATGCCGCCCCTGCCCTTCTCGCCGGTGAAGTTCTCGGGAGAGATCGATCGGGTCTGGGCGCCGGAAAGCCGCGAGAGGTTGCCGAGGTGAAGGCCGAGGCCGGAGAACGCCATATCGTCCGTGCTCCAATGATTTCAGAGTAGCCGCCGCGCCGCCAGTGAGCGCATCAGAGCGCGTGTCCCGAACGTCCACGGCGGCGCCTGGTCCGAGGTCGTCACCTCGTTGACGAGCGCGCCCAGCTTGTCCGAAGCGATGCGTACGATGTCGCCTAGCTCGTGGGTGAAACCCCGCCCGGGGCCACGCCGATCGTCGGTCGGAACGTACATGGTGCCGAGGAACAGCATCATTCCGTCCGGGTACTGATGCTCGGCGCAGAGCGTCGCGGCGACGAGATCGGCCGGATCGCGGCTGATCCGGTCCATGGCGTTCTCGCCCTCGGCGCGGAACTGATCGCGGCCCGTGACGGTGAGGCGCACGCGCGCCTGACGGACGTCGCTCAGGCTGAAAGTGTCGTCGAAGAGTCGGATGAAGGGGCCGATGGCGCAGGAAGCGTTGTTGTCCTTCGCCTTCGAAAGAAGCAGCGCGCTGCGGCCCTCGAAGTCGCGCAGGTTGACATCGTTGCCGAGGGTGGCCCCGACAATACGGCCGTCGGAGGCGACGGCCAGCACAATCTCGGGTTCGGGATTGTTCCACTGCGATTTGACGTGCAGCCCGATCCGGGCGCCGCAGCCCACCGACGACATCGGTTGCGCCTTGGTGAAGATCTCTGGGTCCGGGCCGATGCCGACTTCGAGGTACTGCGACCAGAGCCCGCGCGCGATCAGCGCCTCCTTCAGCGCCAGCGCCGCCGGCGAGCCTGGCTTGAGCCCGGCGAGGTCGCCGCCGAGCACGGTCGCCAGTTCCTCACGCAACCGTTCGGCCGCACCGGCCTCGCCCTTGGCGCGCTCCTCGATCACCCGCTCGATCAAGCTGTCGGCGAAGGTCACGCCGGCCGCCTTGATCGCGGCAAGGTCGCAGGGCGCCAACAGACGTCCCGACGCCAGCGCGTCGGTCAGCTCGCACAGGCGCTCGCCCGGATGGCCACGGACGGCCACCGCGGGATCAGAGAGATCGAGAAGGTCGCTCATGGTCGGCGCGAGCGATGAGAGGTCGTAGAGTCCGTCGGCGCGCGCGACGACCACGCTCGGGCCGGCATCGGTCCAGATGCGCCCGACCAGCGCACCCGCGCAGCCGTCGTCGGGCAAGATCTCGGCGGCGGCAAGCTTCATGGCGCGATCCCGTAGAAGCGCTGCGCAGTCCCGCCGAAGATCTCAGCGCGCTCGTCCGCCGTACAGCACTCGGTGAGCGCCTCGGCGGCGGCATGCCAGGTTGCATAGCCGCCCGCCAGGTTCACCACCGGCCAGTCGCTGCCCCACATCAGCCGCGCCGGACCGAACGCCTCCAGGAGCACGTCGACATAGGGCTGCAGCGTTTCCCCACGCCAGCCCGGCGCGGCCTCGGTGACCAGGCCGGAGACCTTGCAGACGGCGGCGCTGTCTCGGCCAATCCGGCGCATCGCCTCGGCCCACTCAGCCAGCGCGCCGCCCGCGATATCGGGCTTGGCGCCGTGATCGATGGCGACGCGAAGGCCCGGCCGCGCCGCCAGGAGCCGGGTCAAGTGCGGAAGGTGGCGCGGCTTGACCAGGGCGTCGAACCTGAGGCCGGCGCGCTGGATCGTGTCCAACGCCGCGGCCACGCTCGGCCGCAGGATCCAGGCGTCGTCATCGAGGTCCTGCAGCATGGGCCGGAGCCCCAGCAGAGCCGGCTTGGCGGCCAGCGCCTCAATCGCACCTGGCGCGTCAGGCGCCTCGAGGTCCGCCCACCCGACGACGCCGGCGACGAAGGGCGTGGTTTCGGCCAATTCCAGGAGATAGGCCGTCTCGGCGGCGGTCGGCGCCGCCTGCACCAACACCGTGCGCTCGACACTGGCCGCTTCCAGCAGCGGCGCGAGATCGGAAGGACCGAAGTCGCGGTAGAGGGCCGGGAAGTCTTCGGCCGTCAGCCAGCCGTAGTCGGCGCGCGCCAGGCGCCAGAAATGCTGGTGCGCGTCGATCCGCATCAGGAATCGAGCGCCACGGGCGGGATCGCGCCCTTCTTCAGGATGAGGTTGCCCCAGTAGCGGCGCTCGCCGGTGGAGACGATGGCGTAGGCCGAGCGCGTGCGTTCGTAGAACTCGAAGCGGCCGAGCGCGCCGATCGGGCCATCGTAGCCGACCGCCCTCAGGAGCGCCGCGAACTCGCCGATCACCGGCTGGACTTCGTCGGGCGCGTCGTCGGCGGCCATGCGGAAGGCCGCGACGGGTTCGAACTGCTCGAGGGGGAGCACGCTGAGGATCGCCTGGACCATGCGGGGGGCGCTGGCGCCTTCGGCGCGGATCAGGCGGCGGGCGTTGGCGGCGGCCGGGAAGTTCGCGTCGACGATCGCGATCTCGTCGGCGTGCCCCATGGCGCGCAAGGTGGACAGGAGCTCGGGTCCGAGCAGCGGATCGACGCCCTTCAACACGCCAGAGCCTCCGCGCGCGGCGTCGGCGCGGCCGGGTCCAGCAGACCCTCCGCCTTCAGCGTGGTCCACAGCGCGTCCGGGACGACTTCGTCGAGCGACGCGGCGTTGTCGGACACTTCCTCCGGCGTCTGGCCGCCGGGGATCACGCTCACCACCGCGGGGTGCGCGCCCGCGAACTGCAGAGCGGCGGCCTTCAGAGACGCGCCGAAGCGATCGCACGCGGCCCGCAAGCGCTCGACCCGGGCCAGGACTTCCGGCGGCGGCTTGGCGTAGTCGAACGAGCCGGTCGGGTGCGCGAGGACGCCGGAATTGTATGGACCGCCGATGACGACGCCGACGCCGCGACGCGTGCAACTCGCCATCAGGCCGTGGAGCGGCGCCTGCTCCAGCAGGGTGTAGCGCCCGGCGAGCAGGAAGAGATCGGGATCGAGGTCGGCCAGCATCCGCTCGCACGGCGCGACTTCGTTGACCCCCATTCCGATCGCCGAGACCACGCCGGCGGCGCGCAGCTCGTCGAGCGCGCGCCAGCCGCCGCCCGTCGTCAGCTCCGACCAACGCGCCTCGTAGGCCGCGGCCGAGCCATGGGTCTTCGGCTCGCAATCGTGGACCAGAAGGATGTCGACGCGGTCCAGACCGAGGCGGCCGAGGCTCGCCTCCAGGGAGCGCAGCACGCCGTCGCGGGCATAGTCGAAGCGGACGCGAAAGGGCGGCGTCGCGAGGAAGGCGCCGGACCGCTCCTCGCCCGGCGCGCAAGGCTCGAGGAGTCGGCCGACCTTGGTGGAGACGATGACCTCGTCGCGGGGCTTGCCCTGAAGCAGCCGCCCGACCCGCGCCTCCGACAGGCCGTGGCCATAGAGGGGCGCGGTGTCGATGTAGCGGGCGCCGGAGCTCCAGGCGGCGCTCAGAACGGCGTCGGCGTCGGCTTCGGTGAGCACCCGGCCCATGTTGCCGAGCGGCGCGGTCCCGAAGCCCAGCACGCTGAAGGACAGGGCGCGCCCGAGCGGCGTCGTGAACGGTCTCCGGACGTGGCTCGCCTGGGACATCCCCACCGCCGACATGTTAGTGACCGCAGCCTGCGGCTTCATCCTAGAACCCGGGACACGCCCCAGTCGACACCTTCTACAGCCGCTTCAGTGAGGCCGGCAGACGCTGCGATCCTTCGCTTGTTCTCCAATATAAACGATGGGCCGATCGGCAGGCGCTGGCGCGACCCCTCATCCGGCGGCTCCGCCCGCCCCCCCGGATCGAGCCCGGGGCAGGCTCTTCTCCCCCAAGGGGCGTGCTGCAAATCGGCCTTGCGTCCTTCGAGACGCCCGCCCTGCGGGCTCCTCAGGATGACGACGATATTGAACTGCAACCATATTCGTCATGGCGAGGAGCGCTCGCCAGAGCGCGTCTCGAACCACGCAGGAATTCGCAACACGCCCGCAGGGGGAGAAGCGGAGTCTCGACGCGTCAGTTGGCGAGGCCCTCGCCCCTGGCCCAGGCCTGGAGCGCGGCTAACCGGGCCTGGTCGGCGTGGCAGGCGCCGTAGTTGCCGACGATGACCCGGGCGGCCGCAGAGACTGCAAGGCCGCTGGCGGCGTCATCAGGTTCGCGGGGACCTTGGGGAGCGGGGGGCAGATCGAGGCCGGCGGCCGCGGCGTCGTGCATCCGCACAAAGCCGACAGGCAGAGCAAAGCGAGCATCAGTCGAGGGCGCGACATAGGTCGGAACCTCCTGGATCAAGGTGCGGGTGACGGTGCGGACGTGGTCCTGGACGGCCTGGGCGGCCACGGCGACGCTCTGGCTGAGAGCCGCCCGACGGGAGACGACGGCGACGACCGCCTTCGCCGCGCCGGTCGCCGCGGCGCCGTCGCGCCAGTCGTGGACGCGCCACCCGGCGGCGAAGCCGCCCAGGCCGGCGCCGAGGATCAGGGCGAGGGAGAGCCGCCACATCATGGGACCCGTGATCACTGGGCCCGCGCCGCCGCGGCCTGCGGCGACGCCGCGGGGCTCGCGGCGTTGGCGGCATTGGCGGCGGACGCGACCTGGGCGGTCGCGCCGAGCAGATTGGCCGTCGCCACCGAGATGGCGCTCTGGGCGATGCTCTGCGCGGCGGTGACCGTCGCCACGTCGGCGGCGCTGAGGGTCTGCTTGGTGGCGAGGTCGAGGCCGGAGGCGGATAGCAGGTTGGCGATGGTCGTGCCGGCCTCGTCGATGGCGCCGGAGACGATGTCGGCGAAGCCGGCCGAGGCGTGGGTTTCGAGCGTGGTCGCGGCGGTGTCCGCGGCCTGGAACAGGCCGGCCAGCGCCTGCTGGGCGCCGGGGATGGTGGCGTCCACCCAGCCAATGGCCTTGGCGGCCTCGGCGCCGAACCACTTCAGGCCGGAGACGATGGCGGCGACGGCGGCCTTGGCGTCGTTGGCGACGACGGCGAAAGGATTTTGCGTGGTCATGGATCTGGTCTCTCGTTGCGAATGGATGACTGGGCCGGCGGCGACCGGTCGGACGGTTCCGGCGTCGGACGCTCCGGCGTCTTCTGCGGCGGTTTGGCGGCGCCGAACTCGTAGCCGGCGGCGAGGTTGATCAGGCCGGTGATCACCACGGCCTGGGCCAGGGTGGCGAACAGGTGGTTGTCGGCGAGGCGCGGGTTCCAGGCGAGCAGCGCCAGCACCGCGGCGGTGAGGGCGAAGAGGCCGGCCGAGAACCAGCCGCGGCTATCGGGCGGCGTCATGGGCGCGCTCCGGTGCGCATCTGCTCGGCGAGGCGCCGCGCCCGCGCGCCGACCTGGCCGGCCCAGGCGCTGGCGAGCATCCCGTTCGCCGCCGCGTCCCACCGGCGGGCGCGGATCGACTCCAGCGTCTGGCCGAAACGCAACAGCCCGCCGACGCCGAGGTTGAAGGCCATGTTGGCCAGCACGTCCTGGCGCGCGTCGTCCAGCTGGCGCCACCAGGGCAGCCGGGCGTCGAGCGCCCGGCAGACGGCGGCGAGGTCGCTGGTCAGCGCCTCTTCGGCTTGCGCCTCGGTCCAGACGAGGCCGGGACGGACCTCGAGACCGGTGTGGCCGCAGCCGATCGTCCAGGGCGAGCCGCCGGTGAGCGGATCCGGATAGGCTTCCAGGCGGCAGCCCTCGTCGGCGCGCAGATCGGCGATGAGGCGTGGGGTGGTCATGTCAGGCGCCTTCGGACAGCGTGGCGGCGGAGCGAGCGGCGCGACGTCCGCCGCGCGAAGGCTCGCGCAGCCAGCGGATCTGGGCGTCGCGCAGCTGGGCGTTGAGGTCCCTCAACTGCTCGACGAGGGCGACGAGGCGGACCTCGAGACGGGCGACGTCGAGCTTCAGCTCCTCCATCGCCTTGGTCTCGGCCTCCAGCGCGGCGACCCGCCCGGTGAGCGCGGCCACGGCGCCCTTCAGCGCGCCCCACGCCACCAGCCAGCCGCCGACGTTGATCCCCGCGGCCGCCAGAATGCCGGCGAACGTGAGTAGGTTCGGTGTTTCCATTGGAGTCCGGATAGGTTGAGTAGCGAGGCGGTGCGACCGGCGCGCAGGGCGCGATTGGTCTATTTGGCCTTCGGTCCGCTTCTTGCTACGGTTGCCGCCGATGGGGGACTTCTACTCGGTCGTTATCGCAAAGACTGTGCTCTACGCCTTGAAGTTGGCGTGGATTTTCCCAGTCATGACGTTCGTCGAGTGGCTATTTCCGGTACGCCCTCAGAGCTTCACTCCGCGCCTTCGATCGGCCGTGTTTTGGGTGCTCGCGGCGCCCGTCGCGGGAGCGACGATGGCGGTGACCTATTACGCTCTCCGCATGCTGGGCGGTCACGCCCTGATCACGCCGCGCGTCTGGTTCGGTTGGGATCCGATAACTCGAGGCGCAAGCCTCGTCATCGCTCCGATCGTCGGCGCGGTGATAGGCGACTTTTTCTTCTACTGGGGTCATCGCGCTGAACACGCATTCTTCTGGCGGTTCCACCGTGTGCACCACTCGATCGGCGAACTGAACGCCGTCAATAGCTATCACCACGCGAGCGAAGAGCTGTTTCGCACTGTGCTCATGGTGCTGCCCAACGCATTGCTATTCTCGCCTGATGTCGGACCGACTG
>DATJRL010000083.1:0-2105 GCA_035504785.1 Caulobacteraceae bacterium | reverse complement strand
AAGCATGGGACGTGCTGCACGGCGACCTTTGCGTGGCGCTGTATCGCCTCGAGCGGCACCATGCGCTGCTCGCGCTGCTGCGGCCGCTGTTCCCGGCCGGCTGGTCGGCCCCGCCGGAGGGTATCGACGATCCCGGTGTTGCTGCGAATGCGGCTGCAAACGCGCTGAAGGCGATCGGACGTTTGGACGACGCTGCGGCGCAGGAAGCGTTCGCCATCCGCGAGGGCATCAAGGGTGGGATCAGCGCCGGTCTCGCCGTTGGGCTGCTCAATCACTCCGAGACGGCCCGCCAAAACCGGGCGTTGGCCAGGTCGGAGCGACTGATTGCACTCGCCCGCGGCGTAGCCGCAGCCGCGGAATCCGACGAGCAAACCCTGTGGTGCGATCTGTCCCTGCTTGGCGGCCTGACGGATCGCGGCGCCCTGGCGGAGGCGCGTGCGCTCTGGGCCGACGTCGCGAGCCGCCTGCCCGATGCGGCACGGCAGAACGGGCAGCTCGAAGCGCAGGCACGCGACGTCGAGGCGTGGCTGCTGTTCCGCGAAGGTGCGTTGACCAGGCAGTTGCTCGACGACGCCCTTGCGCGCGCGCAGATCCTCGGCCGGCCGAGCTTCGAGCGCTACCTGCTGCGCCTCGCGGGCGCGTGGCACCGGGCGGCCGGGCGCGACGAGCAGGCGGTATCAGAGTTTGGCCGCGCGATCGCGCTGGCCCATGCCGCCGGCCTGCGCGACACGAGATCGGAGGCCGGGCGCGGGCTTTCCCTTGCCCGGCTGGGCTGCGCCGACGAGGCCCGCGCCGCGGCGGCCGGCGCCGAAGACGACCCGCCGCCCGACGTCCTGGCCGCGCTCTATTTGGCGCTGGGCGAGCGCGACAAGGCGCGCCACCACGCGCGGGAAGGCTACAGGCTGTATTGGGCGGACGGTCCGCCTTACGCGTTCCACTGGGAGCTGGAAGCCTGCCGGGCCGTGTTGCGGGAGCTGGGCGAGCCCGAGCCGCCGATGCGGCCCTACGACCCCGCAACCATCGCGCCGATCGATTTCGAACCCGACATCCGGCGCCTGCTCGCCGAACATGCCAGCAAGTCCGAGGCGGCCAAGCGGTGATGGGGACGGACGCGGATGTCCGGCTGCGGCGGGCGAGAACGCGGGCGCGCGGTCGCGGCGCGGCCGGGTCTCCGGCCACGGTCGCGTGGTGTGTGGTACGCAGGGCGAATCACGACGGCGGGGCTGGCCGATTGCCGGCCCCGCGGGTTGGTCGTTCGTCTGGTTTGTGAGGGTCAGGCGGCGCGCCGCATGGGCGCGCGCGGCGGCGGACCGGTGGCCGTTGGCGACGCCGTATTATATTTCTTTATCGTAACATTGTGGCGGCGCGGTTCGGCCGAAAGCGGCATGGGCGCCGGCATCACGGGACGCGACTCAGTCCGCGGTTTGCCGGGTTTGGCTGCGGGCGCGTGATGGACGCGCGAAGGCTTGCGGCGACGCGTGCGTTGCGGCGCCGGATTATGTCCGGGTGCCGTGGTCTGTTGCGATTCAAGAATGGTGTCGGGTTGCGGCGGGGCCTGGGGCGGCTCGGGCGGGATGTCTTCGCGGCATGCGGCGTCGCTGTCGTGATAGCAGGCGATTGCGGCGAGCACGGCGTCACAGAAGGCGCGGGTGCACAGGCCGGGGACGATGCCCAGGTCGCGGCCGATGTCGGCGATGGTGCGGCCGAGGGGACGGCTGAGGATTTCGGCCTCGATCTGGCTCGGGTCGGGCATCAGATCGGGATCGACGGGAGCATCATATTCGGCGCGCTGGGCGACGAGGCGCGCGATCTGGATATCGAGACGTTCGAACAGGGGATCGACGCCGGCGTGTGCGCCGGGCTGAGGGGTGGCGCCGGGGGATTCGTCCACGTCGCGGCCGGTGGCGGCGCGCTGAAGCAGCAGGGATTCGAGCGCGGCGGCGCGCAGGATGCCGCGACGGAGGTGAGCATGTATAACAGGCAGCTTGGCGCTGCCGAACAGGGCGGCGAACAGGCGGAATCCGGGCGCGGCGGCACGACGATCGATGGTGGCGGCGAGATGGCGGCCATAGTCGAGCATGATGCGGACGACGAAGAGGAGCTGC
>DATJRL010000082.1:0-23512 GCA_035504785.1 Caulobacteraceae bacterium | reverse complement strand
GCGTCGAGCGCGCTCGGCCGGTGCGGGACGAGCGACTGCGTGATCGCCACGTGGTTCTACAGCAGCTGCGGGGCGCTGGCCGCGAGCACCGCCAATCACGCCTGGGCCGGCGTGCAGAACAACAGCGTGCGACGCGCCGCCGCCCTCGCGTTGGCGAGATGCCGCCAGCGGGGCGGCGTCGCCTGCCAGGTGCTCGTCTCCCACTGCTCGGGCTGAGCGCGCCGAAGCATCACCGAGAGCGCTTGTGGTCGGTCGGCGAGACGCCCCACCTTGAGGACGTCGGCGGCGCATTCGGTTGCGGTCGGCGCCCTCTCGTTGATAAGGCCATGGGCGCGTAGGCGCCGGCGCGGTTTGGCGGGGCGCCCGAGCAGGAGACCTTGGGCCATGTCCCGCGTGAAATTCGGCGCCTTCCTCGCCCCGCACCACCCGATCGGCGAGCACCCGATGCTGCAGCTGCGCGGCGACATCGCGTTCGCCGAGCGGCTCGACCAGCTCGGCTTCGACGAGTTTTGGGTCGGGGAACACCATTCGACCGGCTGGGAGGTGATCGCCTCGCCGGAGCTGTTCCTGGCCGCGGTCGCCGAGCGGACGCACCGGATCCGGCTCGGAACCGGCGTCGTCTCCCTGCCTTACCACCACCCGTTCAACGTCGCGCAGCGCATGGTTCAGCTCGACCACATGTCCGGCGGGCGGGTGATCTTCGGCTCCGGTCCGGGCGCCCTGCCCTCCGACGCCTACATGCTCGGCATCGACCCCATGCTGCAGCGCGACCGTCAGGACGAGGCCATCGGCGTCATCAAACGGCTGTTCGCCGGCGAACGGGTGACGCACGAGAGCGACTGGTTCACGCTGCGCGACGCGCGCCTGCAACTATTCCCGCTGCAGGAGGACATGCCCTTCGCCGTCGCCTCGCAGGTCAGCCCCTCGGGCATGACCCTGGCCGGCAAATACGGCGCCGGCGTCCTCTCGATCGGTTCGATGTCCTCGGCCGGCCTCTTCGCCCTGCCGACGCAGTGGAGCTTCGCGGAAGAGTCGGCCGCCAAGCACGGCCAGAGCGTCGACCGGCGCAACTGGCGCGTGGTAATGACCTGGCACATCGCCGAGACCCGCGAGGAAGCCCGCGCCCAGGCGCGGGAGGGTCTGATGCGCTGGCACAACGAATACAACGTCGGCACGCTGATGCGCCCGGGCGCGGTCGCCTACGTCTCGCCCGACGAGGCGGTGGACAAGACCGCGTTCGCGGAGGGCGCGGCCAGCGTCATCGGCACCCCGGACGACCTGGTGGCCAACATTCGCCGCTTGCAGGAGATCAGCGGCGGGTTCGGAACCGTGATCGGTTTCGCCCACGACTGGGCGAACCGCGAGAACACCCTGAGGAGCTGGGACCTGGTGGCGCGGCACGTGGTTCCCGAGGTCAACGGGCTCCTCGAAGGCTACCGAACCTCGCGCCAATACGTGATCGAGCACCGCGAGTCGTTCGAGCGCGCCGGGCAGGCGGTGATGCAGAAGATCATGAGCAATGATCGCGCCGCGGCCGCCTTGGCCGAGACCCGTCGCGCAGCCACCGCCACCACCGGCGGTCACACGCCGGACCTGGAGAAGCAGAAGTCGACGTAGAGTTTCCGCTCGGGGTCGCAAGTTTTTCGCCCCCTTTGGCGTCATGACCGGAAGCGCTCGTGCGCCGGACGCCATGGCCCCCAGTCGGCCCCAGCCAACCGCTTGACCTCAACCTAGGTTGAGGTTGTACGCACGCCTTTCGAAGAATTCCGTTCGGGAGGAGACTCCATGACTATCGTGCTCGACCACACCATCGTGCCCGCCGGCGACAGGGCCGCTTCGGCCCGATTTTTCGCGGAGCTGTTCGGCCTCTCGGCCGGGGAACCGGTCGGTCCGTTCACGCCGGTGCAGGTGAACTCGTCGCTGACCTTCGATTTCGACGACCGACGGCCGTTCGAGGTCCACCACTATGCCTTTCACGTGAGCGACGCGGAGTTCGAGGCCATCTTCGGACGCGTCAAGGCGCGCGGACTTGTCTTTGGCAGCGATCCATACGACCCGGCGAACATGCGGGTCCGCGAGTTCAACGGCGGGCGCACCGTCTACTTCAAGGACCTTGATGGCCATCTGCTGGAGATCCGGACTCGAACCTCCACGGAAGACATCGCCGCCAGCCGCCGCGCCTAATTGTCGTGGTCCCCGTGCCCCTTCGTCGAGTCTGCCTCGGGGCCGAAGGTGGCCGTTCGCGTCAGGCGGAAGCCGACGAGCGGACCTGGCGCCAACCGCTCAGGCGGGCGGAGACCGCGCTCCTTCGTGTTCGCGCTGCGCGGCGGGGCTGGGTTCACGAAGACGCGCCTTGGTGACTTACTGAGCGCCAGGCCCCATGGCCGCCAACGGGAGAGAAACGATGACGGACCAATCGTCCGGCGCCCCGACTGAAATCATCCGTGCGGCTGAAGGCGGGAGCCGGCCTGCGCAAGCCGAGCCAGCGCCGGCCGTACTGGGGCTGCGGGTGGAGAAGGTCGCCGAGGGAGCGACCGAGGTCTTCGCGCCCATGCGCGACAAGGTGAAGCTCGCGGGCAACCTCTACCTGCCGGACGGCGAGGGTCCGTTCCCGTGCATCGTGACCCGGACGCCCTATGGCAAAGACGCGATGGAGCTGTTCTCCGATCCGCGCGCGGCCCGGAAGTACACCAAGGCGGGCTACGCCTACCTGGTCCAGGACACGCGCGGGAAGGGACGGTCGGAGGGCCACTACGCTGGCTTCACCGACGATCGCAACGACGGCTACGACACCATCGAGTGGATGGCTCGGCAGAGCTGGTGCAACGGCAAGATCGGCGTCACCGGCGCATCGGCCATGGGGATCACGACCAACATGGCGGCGATCGCCAATCCGCCGCATCTCGTCGCCGCGTTCGTCGTCGTGGCCGGGAACGACACGGCCTTTGTCGGCGGCGCTTACAAACATCGGGATATGGGTGACTGGAACCGCGGCCAGGGCGTCGCGGAGGAGCGCATCCGCTCAAGCGCGGCGTCTTACGTCGCCACCGCCCTGTCGGTGACCGGCGACGTCCTGCACAACGCCCGTTTTATCCACATCCCGATCTATAACTACGGCGGCTGGTACGACCTCTTCAGCGTCGGCAACGTGCGCAACTTCCAGCATCTGCAGAACCACGGAAGCCGCGGAGCGCGCGGCAATCAGAAGCTGGAGATGGGCCCGTTCGGCCATGGGGAGATGGCGGGCGACCTCGCCTACCCGGACGGCTCGGAGCTCATGGGCAATCGTAGCGAGATCCGGTGGTTCGACTACTGGCTGAAGGGCGTCGACAACGGGATCATGGATGAACCGCCGGTACGGATCTACATGATGGCGTCGGCCCGCAAAGGCGATGCGTCGCCCAAGAACCGATGGATCCGTTTCGCCAACTGGCCGCCGGCGCCGCAGATCGTCGCCTATTTCCTCCATGAGGGCGGAAGCCTGTCGCGAACGGCGCCGACCGAGACGTCAGCGTCGCGCGCCTACGAGTTCGACCCCGCCAACCCGGTCCCCACGCACGGCGGATCGAACCTGACCTTCGAGAAGGGGCCGATGGACCAGCGGCCGATCGGCGAGCGGCAGGACTACCTCCGCTTCCAGACCGCCGCGCTGGATCGCGACGTCGCCATCGCCGGTCCGGTGAGCATGGAACTCTGGGCCTCGACCGATGGTCCGGACACGGACTTCATGGTGAAGCTCGTGGATGTCTACCCGGACGGCTACGAGGCGATTGTGCTGGATAGCGCCCTGCGCACCCGCTATCGCCACGGCCGCCACCGCGACGACGTCGCGATGATGACGCCGGGCGCGCCGGAGAAGCTGACGCTCGATCTCTGGGACACCGCGATCACCTTCGAAAAGGGCCACCGGATCGCGGTGCACGTCACCAGCTCGAACTCACCCCGGTTCGACATCAATCCCAACACCGGCGAGCTGCCGGGGCGCGATGGCGTGACGCGAGTCGCCCGGAACGTCGTCTATTTCGATGCGACTCACCCGAGCGCCATTCGCCTGCCGGTGATCTATCTCGAGGACTAGCTTCGAGCCGGTGGGAGCTCGTCGATGCGTTCACGGCGAGGGCGACGCAGGCGCTGATGCTCGCTCGTTGGCGGAGAGGCGGTCGACATACCGATCCAGATATCCAAAGGCGCCGGGGACGCCTCCGGTGTGGACAAAGAGCACCGTCTCGTCGGGCGTCACGGATCCACGCCGGATCGCGTCGATCAGACCGGCCATGGCCGGGCCGGTGTAGATCGGGTCGAGGACGATGCCCTCGGTCTCGGCGACCAGCTTCATCGCCTCGAGGGTCACGTTCTCGATCGAGGCGTAGGCGCCGAACTCGACCGGGAAGTCGTTCACCACCACATCGGCCCGGCTCGGCCTCGTCTGGCACGCCAGGAGATCGCAGGTCTGCTGGACCAGCGACCAGGCGAGGTCCTCGGTCCCAGGTCGGTCGATCGGCGCCACCGGCAGGCCGATCACCCGGGAGCGCCACCCGATCAGATGAAACCCGCAGATCAGCCCCGCCTGGGTGCCTAGGCTTCCGGCCGCGCAGAACACCTTGTCGAACGAGACTTCCGCCGCCAGGCCCTGGCCGGCGATCTCTGCGGCGGCGACGGCGTAGCCAAGGCAGCCGACCGGCGTCGACGCGCCCACGGGTATGAAGAACGGGGTCTTGCCGGCCGCTCGATACTCGCCTTCGATGGAGCGCCAGTAGGCGTCGGCGTCGCCGCCGTCGGGAAACGTACGGATCTCGGCGTTGAACAGGCGATCGATGAGCACGTTGCCCGATCGGTAGAACTCACGCTCGGCCTCGGTTCCGTTGTCCATCAGCAGAAGCAGAACCGGCAGCCCGAGCTTCGCGCAAGCGGCGGCCGTCTGACGCGCGTGGTTCGATTGCACCGAGCCCCAGGTCACGATCATGTCAGCCCCGGCGTTCAGGGCCTCGGCGAGCACGAATTCCAGCTTGCGGACCTTGTTGCCGCCAAGACCGAGGCCCGTGCAGTCGTCGCGTTTGATGTAGAGGCTGGGTCCCCCCAGGCGTCGCGACAGATTGAGAAGCGGCTCGAGCGGGGTCGGCAGGTGCGCGAGTTTGATCCGCGGCGCATCTTGCAGGCGCATCTTAAGGGCTCTCCACCTTCGGCCAGTAAGGGGCTTTGAAGCGCCGGCAGCGGATGGCGGCGATGCCGACGCGGACCGGGCCTGGCGCATCGCCGGCGTTCCTATCGAGGTCGCCCGGCGCGCGCCATCTCGCCGCACATGCCGCGGCCGGCGAACACCGCCTCGGCGCGTCGCCCGCCGCGCGCGAACGCCGCCTCCCCGGTCGGGATCGCCGGGAAGGGATTGGTCTCGGCGCCTAGGCCGGCGAAGCAGACGTTCATGGCCGGCGCGCCATCCCTTCAGGCTCGGCGAAACACGAGGCCGCGGGTGCGCGCCGTGTTGATCGCGAAGCCGGCGGCGACGCCGTCCGCGACGTCGAGGGTGAGGGTCGGGCGGAAGATGGCCATCTCGCCTCTCGCCCGGCCGAAAGCGACCCTGGGCGAGAGCACGGTCAGCCGGTAGCGAACCTCGCCGTAGCCGTCGGAGACCGCCAGCACCAGCCCCTCGTCGGAGGTCTCGATCGAGGCGCCGGCCCCGGCATCGTCGCTGGCGTAGCGGCCCAGCGCCGCCGTCTCGAACGCTTCCGCATCGCCTGCGGCCAGCTCGAGCCTCTCATACGGCAGCGTCTCCCCACCGAAGCGCACCTCCAGCCCGCCGTGCGCCGGCCGCAGGGAGGTCTCGCCGATGCTGCCGGCCGGGTACACCAGCCGTCCGTCCTCCGTTCGCTGGACCGGAACGCCGCCGGCCGCCATCGCCATGGAGCACGCCAGTACGCCGCCCTGGTCGACGAGGCTGTAGATCATCCCGTTCTGCGGGGACCACCAGTCGCCCAGCACGCCCCGGAACTCCTGCGCCGGCACGGTCGGCGGGTGCGGTCCCAGCCGACTTTCAAGCACGATATCCGCAACCCCGAGCGACAGGCCCACGACGTCGGCGCCCCTGCCGCCGTTGGCGAGCAGCACGACGTCGAGGTCGTCCTCAGGGAAGGTCAGCATCATCGCCGTGCCGCCCATCACCGCACCGGTATGAAACAGGATCGGCCGCCCGCGATAGGCGCTCCAGATCAGGCCGAGCGCATAGACACCCTCCGATCCGTCGGCGTAGCGCGGCCGCTCGGTCAGCGCCGCCCAGGAGCTGGCGGAGCCGAACCGGTCGCGGGCTCGCAAGTGCGCCGTCCACCGCAGCATGTCGTCGACCGTGGAGACGATCGCGCCGTCGCCAGTGCCTTCGTCGGTCCCGAGAAGTCCGCGCCGCCAGCGGCCATCGCGCCTGGGGATGTGCATCGTGGCGATCCCCGGCGTGATGTCGTAGTCGCTCGGGGCGAGGAAGGTGTCTTGCAAGCCGATCGGGTCGCAAAGTCGCAGCTTCACCTGCGCGCCGAACGCCGCGCCCCCGGCCCGCTCGATCGCGAGGCAGAGCAGGCTGTAGCCGCTGTTGTTGTAGGTCATCGCCGTCCCGGGCGCGAAATTCCGCCCGGTCTGGCGCTGCTGCACTCGAAGCCCGTAGCCGACCGGCGGCCGGCTCATGCCGTGACCCAAGAAGCCGATGTCGCCGGCGCAGCGCCCGCCGCCGCGATGTTGCATCAAGAGCCTCAGCGTGGGATCGCCGGCCGGCCCGGTCAGCTCGGGGATGTAGGTGCGGATCGGCGCCTCGAGGTCGAGCTTGCCTTCCTCGGACAGCAGCAGCGCCAGCAGCGCCGCGAAGTGCTTGCTGATCGAGCCGATCCGCATGCGTGTCGCCGGCGTGTTGGCGACGGCGCTCTCCAGGCTCGCCATGCCGAACCCGCGCCGGTAGATCACTGCGCCGTCCTGCAGGACGCCGACCGTCAGCCCGGGTTCGTCGGTGCGGTTCCACGGCGCGAAGAGCGTGTCGAGCCGCTCTGCAACCCCGGTCCCGACGACCTCGGCGCCGTCTGCGTTGGCTGGCACGGCGAACCTCCGGGCGCATCGCGTTCCTGGCGGCAACTTCCCGCAGAGACGAGGCGTTGGCAACGCGATCGCCAGCTCGTTACGACGTCGACCCTCACCCCGCCGAAGCCACATTTGGGTGTCCGCCCCGCCGCCGCTTGCCAATCCACTCCGCCATTTGGACCGGGCCGTTCGCACCGTTCCACAGACCCAACTTGGAGGTGGAACGAGCCAGCCCCAACCGAGGCTGTCGGGGAGCGCTCGTGCGGGCGGGCGCCCAATTCGCCGGCGCCCGGCGCCGCGAAGGCGGGCGGGCAGGCCTCATTTTCCTGAGGCTCAGCCGCTTTCTGGCCCCGCTAAGACAGGGTTAACCGACATGGGCCGTCCTCGCCCTGCTCAACATGGCAGGGGTGCGGGGAAGCATGACCGGGTTTTCCGGACCGCGCGAGGATGCTCGCCGATCCTGGCTGCAGCGCCTGCGTGGACGGCTAGCCTCGTTGCTCGCGTCCCTCGACGCTGCGAAGGCGCTCAAATTGGCCGAACAACAGGCTCAGCGGGCCGAGGCGCGGCTGCGAGAGGCGATCAACGTTCTACCCGAGGGTCTGGTCTTTCTCGATCCCGAAGGCCGCTACGTTCTCTGGAACGAGAAATACGCCGAAATCTACCATCGTTCGGCTGACCTCTTTTGCGAGGGCGCCAAGCTGGCCGATACGCTGAGGGTGGGTGTCGCGCGCGGCGACTACCCCGAGGCGGTCGGCCGCGAGGAAGCCTGGCTCGCCGAGCGGCTAGCGCTCCTCGACAACCCCGGCCAGCGCCACCAGCAGCGCTTGGCCGACGGGCGCTGGGTGATGATCGAGGAACGCCGCACCAGCGACGGCGGCACGATCGGACTGCGAGTCGACATCACCGACATGAAGGACCAGGCCGAGGCGCTCCGTCTGGCGTTGGAGCGCGCCGAGACCGCCAGCCGGGCCAAGAGCGACTTCCTCGCCAACGTCAGCCACGAGATCAGGACGCCGCTGAACGGCGTTCTCGGCTTGGCCGAAGCTCTCGGCCGAAGCGACCTCGATGCGCGCCAGCGCGATATGCTGCGTGCGATCATTTCCTCGGCCGCGGCGCTCGACGGGATCCTTGCCGACCTCCTGGACTACAGTCGCCTCGATGCGGGGCGCCTGGCCATCAACGAGGACAGCTTCGACCTCGCCGATCTCGTCGAGCAGGCCGCTGCGCCTTTCGCGGCGGCCGCTTCCGCCAAGGGGCTGAGCTTCGTCGTGGCGATCGAGACCCCGCCCGCCGGCCCGGTCAGGGGCGACCCGGTTCGGCTCCGGCAGATCCTGACCAACCTTCTCAGCAACGCGATCAAGTTCACCAGCGAGGGGGAAGTCAGCCTCTCGGTCGTGCGGATAAATCGTAGCGACCGCTACCTCCTCGAGGTGCGCGACAGCGGCATCGGCTTCGAGCCGGCGGAGGGCGAGCGCCTCTTCAATCGCTTCGAGCAGGCGGACGGCTCCATCACGCGCCGTTTCGGGGGCGCCGGGCTCGGACTCTCCATTTGTCGGCAACTGGCAGAGCTGATGGGCGGCGAGATCTCGGCCGAAGGTCGCCTCGGCCGCGGCGCCCGCTTCACCTTGGCGCTGCCCTTGCCGCCGTCCGATGCGCGGGACCCCGAGCCCGCCGAGGGCCCGCCCGAGGCGCCGGCGCGGCCGCTCCGCGTGCTGGTCGCCGACGACAACGCCATCAACCGCAAGGTGGCCGAACTCATCCTGGAGGCCATCGGCGCCGAGACTGTCGCGGTGGAAGATGGCCGGCAGGCGGTCGCCGCCGTCGAACGCGAGACGTTCGACGTGGCGCTGATGGACCTGCAGATGCCGAACATGGACGGCCTCTCCGCGACGCGCGCGATTCGCACCCTGGAGACCCGCATGGGCCTGCCGCGGCTGCCCATCGTCGTGCTGAGCGCCAACGTGATGCGCGAGCATGTCGCGGCGTCCGCCGAAGCCGGCGCCGACGACCACGTCGCAAAGCCAGTCCGCGCGGAGACGCTGATCAAGGCGGTGCTCAAGGCGGCCTCCGCCGGGGCAGCGACCGCGGCCGGAGGGGCGCCCGACACGGACGACCGGAGCGTGGCGAATCAAGCGGGAGCCTAGAAGAGGCGCTGAACCTCACGGGAAATCGTGAACCCGTGCCCCCCTTGGTTCACACAGGTCACGCCCGACGTCGCCGACGTGCAGGTCATGACTTCGACCTTCCAGGTCGCGCCATAGGCCAGGACCGGAGGGACGCCTACGATCGCGGTATCGCTGGCCGCGTGGCAGAGGCGCTTGCCGACCGTCGCCCTGCCCCGGGAGGGGCAAAGCGGCCATTGGCGCGACCTGCCCAGAAGCGCCAGCTCAGGGCGTAACTCGTCTTGTCATAAGCCCGCCACCCCATCCGGCATTTTGACAAAACCAGCGCCTTGCCGCAGCGTTCGCCGGGGCGGACTTGGCGAATGGCAGGCACGCGGATCTTCCTGAGCTATCGTCGCGAGGACAGCGGCGGCTACACCGAGATGCTGTTCGATCGGTTGGCCGGTCATTATGGCCGACCGGCGGTCTTCCGCGATGTGCACGGCATCGCGCCAACCGAACGCTACCAGGACGTCATCGACGCTGCGTTGGAAGCCGCCGCGATCGTCCTTGTGGTGATAGGCCGCCATTGGGTCACTGCGACCGACGCGGTGGGCCGGCGCCGCATCGCACTCTTCGATGACGTCCTCGCCGAAGAGATCAACCAGGCGCTCGAGAAGCGCATCCCCATTCTGCCGGTCCTGGTCGGCGGCGCCGTCATGCCCGCCGCCGCCGATCTCCCCGACCGCCTGCAGGCGCTGGCGGCGATCCAGGGCGTCGTTTTCTCTGATAATCGACTTGAGCACGACTTCGAGCAGATCATTACTATAATCAACGCCAAGACTGGCGGCGCCGTGGTCACCGAGCTCCAGGCCAATCCCTTCGTCAGCCGGCAAAGCATCCGCGACGACCAATACTTTTTCAACCGCCGTGCGGAGCTGCGACTTTTGCGCGATTACGTGAGCGGCAAGCAAAACTGCCAGATCGTGGGGCCCAAACGGGTCGGCAAGAGCTCGCTTCTCCTTTACGTCCAGCGGCACTGCACCGACTGGGTCCCGAGCGCCCGTGTCGCCTATGTCGACCTTCAGGACGCGCGCACCCACTCGCTTCGCGGTTGGCTCAAGGAGGTCGCCGATGGGCTGCGGGCGCCGAACGCGCCCCAAAACCTGTCGGAGCTGATGGAGTTAATCGAGGATCTGCTGGCGCAGGGCGTCCGGCCTGTCGTGTGCCTGGACGAGTTCGGCGAGATGACCCTTCGGCCGGACGAATTCACCCGGGAGGTGTTTCTGACCCTTCGCTCAGCAGGTCAGAGGGGCATGTCCATGCTCACCGCCGCGACGCAGCGCCTCAGCAAGCTCACCGATCCCAGCGACACCACCTCGCCGTTCTTCAACACCTTCCCACTGCTGACCATCGGCGGATTCGACCCCTCGGACGCGCGGCGGTTCGTAGAGACCCAGCGCGACGGGACGCCAGACTTCACCGAGACCGAACGCGATCGGATCCTAGAATTTGCCGGCGGCGCGCCGCTTGCCCTTCAAGCCGCCTGCTACCACGTGCTCGCGGCGCGCGAGACTGGGGCGGACCTACGCACGGCGCTGCTGCATGCGGCCGGCGACTGCCAATTCGTCGAATGAACCCCGACGTCTACATCTGCTTCGCGCGCCCTGACCGGCTCGTCGCGCTTGACATAGCACAGGCTCTCGAGCGTCACGGCCTGCGCTGCTTTACCGACATCGACCAACTGACGCCCGGGGCAGACTGGTCAAGCGGAATTCTCAAGGCGATTTCCTCGTCCAAAGTGTTCTTGTTGGTCCTCTCCAACGCCTCGAACCAATCGACATACGTCCGGCGTGAAGTGGAGAGCGCGGCAGCCAACGGCCTGCCCATAGTTCCAGTTCGCGTTGAAGCGGTGAGGCCCTCCCCGGAGATTGAATACTTTATCTCGACCCGCAATCTTCTGGACGCCATCGACCAGTCGTCTGATCGGCGTTTCGAACGGCTCGTCGCCACTGTCGAGCAGCTGATCGGCTCGCGCAGCGGTGAAGCGCCCACCGCAGCGTCTGCGGGGGCGCCCGCACCGATCCCGCCAACCGAGCATCACGGCATCCTCGCGCGCATCTTGCGGTGGGGCGGTGGCCTAAACGCGCCCTCCCGCGACGCCCAAGCGGCGTCGGCGATCTCTCAGCTCACCACGCGTACGCTTGAGGATCTGGCCGCCATTCGCCTCAGCGAGAACGTCCGGGCGGCGATGGCTTCGATCCAGCCCAATCTGCCTGAAACTTTCGACCGCGTCGCCCGACTGGCTGGGCAGGCGAGTTCACTTCAGTCGCGGGAGCGACGGATGAGCGCGATCGAAGAGGCGCTTGCCGAGCTCAGCCTTGTCCAAAGCACGCTGCCGCTGAAATCGAGCCCGGTCGTGGACGCCATCCGCAGCGTCGCCACCGGATCGGCTCGCATCTTATCCAGCGCTCGCGCCGCGACAGAGGCCGAGCTGGACGCCGCCCGCGAGATCGAAAATCCGTTTATCTTCGGCAACCCCGTCTACGCCCAGAGCGGTGGCCTCTTCACCGGGCGTCGCGATATCGTCGCCGAGATCGAGCGCAACGTTCTGCGCGCCGCCCAGACACCGACGATGCTGCTCTATGGGCAGCGACGGATGGGAAAAACCAGCATCCTCAACCAACTGCCGTCTTTGCTCGGCCCTCACTTCCTGCCGGTGCTGGTCGACGGTCAGGCGCCGGCGATGGCCGAGGGGCGTCCATCGCTGCTGCGTTACCTCTCCCGCTGCTTCGTCGGCGCGCTCGAGACCCGCCTAGGCTCTGCGACGTCCCCAGATCGGCTCGAGGCCCTACCCCTCGATGGGCTACGCGGCGACGACAGCTATTCGGTGCTGGAGGACTGGCTTGATCGCTTTGAGGCCGTTGTGCCGGCGCAAGCCACGGTCCTGCTTTGCATCGACGAGTTCGAGCGCCTCCAGGAGGCTGTTACGGCGGGTTGGGGCGCGCGCTTCCTCGATGGGCTGCGGCACTGGATGCAGCATCGCCCCCGGTTCGCGGTGATGTTTGTGGGCTCGCACACGCTCGAACAACTCGGGCCGGAATGGACCGACAGGTTCCTGAACGCGCGCCGGATCAAGGTCAGCTTCCTCGCCGAGCAAGACGTGCGTGAGCTCCTGAGCCATCCGACCCCGACCTTCGCGCTCCGCTATGCGCCGGGCGTGCTCGACGCGTTCGTCGCGGTGACCAACGGCCAGCCGTTCCTCACCCAGGCGCTGGCTTTCGAGCTCGTCCAGCAGGTGAACGAGGCGCACCGGAACGAGGCGACCCGCGCCGATGTCGAAGCGGCGGTCGGCCGGCTCTTCGAAAGCGCCGCCGAGTATTTCGCCGACTTCTGGGGCAGCCGCAGCCCGGCTGAGCAGGCGCTGCTCACCTCGCTCGCCGCCGGCGCGGAGCCTTCGATGGACTCACCCTTCGCGCGCGGGCTCTGCGACTACGATGTCCTCAATGAGGCCGGCGACTTTGCCGTGCCCTTGGTTAAACGATGGGTGCGGGCCACGCAGCTCATGCGGGCTGGAGCCTAGTTGGCCGGCTGCCCACACATCCCGCCGTCGTTGGAGTGGGGCTATTTTCCCCGGCGACTTCACGGTCCCCTCTTTGGGGGTCGGATTGAGTCGATGTTCAAGACGCTGAGTGAGCGGCTTCTGGCCTGGGAGGCAGAAGATAATAGGGAGGGGCATCTGGACTCCCCGGCCGGACGCGGCTGCGAAGTCCGCCAGACCACCGCTTGCCGGACGGGCGCTGATGTCCGCCAACCCCCCGGCGCGGGCCTTGCCAACGTCCGGTTCGCGGCCGGAAGCGAAGGGGGAAACGACCCCGAAGCGGAAGCCCCGGAACGTCCGTTCGTCGGGGGTCGGCGCCTGCGCAGTTCTGGGGGAACCCTGGCGCGATTTTCGCGTTGGGGTGGGGTGAGCGGTCGATCTGGCATCGTGCCGTTGCAACGTCACCAATGGATCTGAGGGTCTGCGGGAGCCTAGGGCCCGCGAGACGCCGTGGGGCCCGAGGTCAACGTCCGCATCCCGCCAACGGCGGAGCCTCGGGGTGGCCTTGGATATTCCGCCGTCCGCCCGCAGGGGGCCTGAACTGGGGAGCGAACCATGAAGCGGGCGCCGATCGTCATTGGCGGCGGGATCATCGCGGTCGGCATTTTGGCCCTCGGTATTGTCGTCATCAACTGGAACAGCGCGGTTCCGCTCGTGGCCATGGGGATAAACTATGTGCGTTACCTGTCCGCGCCCGCGGGGACTTTGACGACCGAATTGGCGAATGCCTCGGTCGCGAACGCGCCTTTTCCGCCGAGATCGGCTTCCGCCGCGCCTAGCGAACCTGATCAGACGCCCGGCGCTACGACCGACGACTGGCCGAGCTACAACAAGACGCTGACATCGAACCGTTTCTCCGCCCTGGCGCAGATCAACACCTCTAATGTCGGCCGGCTTCGCGTCCTCTGCACCTATGACACGGGGCAATACACCGGCTTCAATTCCGGCCTATTGGAGGTGAACGGCGCGCTGATCGCGGTGACCGAGTACGACATCTTCTCCATCGACCCCTCGGATTGCCACCTCAATTGGCGCACGCACGAGCAGTACACGCCGGCATCACCGCAGGGGGTTAACCGCGGCGCGGCCTATATGGACGGCCGCTTGTTCCGCGGCACCCAAGACGGCCGCGTTCTGGCCTACGACTTCCAGACCGGGAAGCGGCTTTGGGCGACCTCCATCGCCGACCCCAAGAAGGGCGAGTCCGTGCCCGCCGCGCCGATCGCCTGGGACGGGCTCGTCTTCGTGGGCAACGCCGGCGGCGATGTGAAGGGCGTGAAGGGGCGGATGTACGCGCTCGACGCCTCATCCGGCAGGATCGTGTGGGAATTCTATTTGGTCCCGAGAGCGCCTGGCGATCCTGTGCGCGGGCCGGAGGCCGCGGGCCCGTCAGTCGCCTCCAGTTGGGGGAACGCCGCCACGACGCCCGTCACCGGCGGCGCGACCTGGACCTCCTATACGCTCGATCCCACAACGGGGCTGCTCTACGTGCCAGGCGGCAATCCAGCCCCGGATTTCGCCCCTGGCGAGCGTCCGGGCCCGGACCTCTATTCGGGATCGGTCGTCATCCTCGACGCTAAAACGGGCGCCTACAGGAACCACATCAAGATCGTGCCGGTGGACTGGCATGACTGGGACGTCTCGAGCGCTCCAGCCATCATCACGACGGCGGCAGGGCGGAAAGTGCTTTCGGTCGCGCCCAAGGACGGCCACCTCTATGGCTTCGACCTGGCCACCAACGCCTTGCTCTATCGAAACCCTGTGACCCGAGTTGAGAACGCTGGCGAGCCCTTCTCGCCAGGCAAGTCCGTATGGTTCTGCCCGGGTTCGGTCGGCGGCGCGGAGTGGAACGGCCCGGCTTATGACCCACAGACTAACCTTGTCGTCGTGGGCGAGGTCGATTGGTGCACCACGGTCAAGGAGCAAACGCCGCAGCAGATCAAGAACACCAAGATTGGCACGCCCTGGTCGGCGGAAGACTCGCTCAATCCCTACAACACCTGGGGCAAGCAGGATCCGTTCGGAGACTGGGGCGGCTGGCTATATGCGAGCGACGCCGATACCGGCGCCTGGAAGTGGCGGGTGAAAACCAACTATCCGATCCAGAGCGGCGTGACGCCGACGGCCGGCGGTTTGGTGTTCTTCGGAGACATGGGCGGGAACTTCTACGCGCTCGACGCCAGCAACGGTCGGAAGCTGTGGGGGCGGAAGATCGGCGGCGCGGTCGGCGGCGGCGTCATCACCTATATGGCCAATGGAACGCAGAAGGTCGCGGTCGCCACGGGGCTGACGGAGATCCTGTGGCCGACGCAGATCACCACCGCCAAGGTGTCGGTGCTTGGCCTGGACACCGGCGCTCAATAGGCCCCTTCGTCTTAGGGCGGATCGAGATAGTCGAACACCTTGACGGCCGACGGCGTCGCGGGGCGTTCGAACACTTCCGGGTGGGACAGGGTCCGGTTGGCGTCGCGGTAGCCGGCGCGCCAGTGATCCTCCATGGTCTGCCGGGAAAACGCATAGTCCTTCGACTGGCCCTCGTAGGCTTGCGAGCGGTAGATTATCTCGACGATGTTGTAGACGGCTGGATCGAGCGCCTCGGCCAGCGCCTTGGCCCGCGGCATCGCCGCCAACTCGACGGGAAGCTGGGACAGGAACTCATGGAAGGATGCCCGGAGTTCCTGGGCGCGGCGGAATCCATCCGTCACCGCCCGCGTCCGGCTGGAGAACTGGATCTCCTTCATCCGCACGGCGACCTGGGCCAAGTCGCCGGGCATAGGACCGCGCGAACTCCACAGATCAACTTGGAAGATCAGGGTGTCGCGCCCGGTTCGCTCCGCGAGAACCCAGCTGAGCGGGTTGTTGGTGACTAGGCCGCCGTCCCAATAGAACTCGCCATCGATTTCGATCGCCGGGAATCCGGGCGGCAAGGCGGCGCTCGCCATCACGTGTTCGACATGGATCGGGCATCGATGGTTGTCGAAGTAGGCGAAGTTTCCGGTGCGCACGTTCACCGCGCCTACGCTGAGCCGGACGTCCCGACTGTTAATTCGGTCGAAGTCGACGAGATGCTCGAGCGTGGGCCGCAAATCCTTGGTTTCGTACCAGCTGGTGGCGGCAAGCGTGTTCTTCGGCTGGAGCGGCGCCGGCGGTATTCGTGGCGCGAAGAAGCCCGGGACGCCGCTGACGAGCGCCTCGCCGGCGGCGATCTCATTTGACGCCCGGTGAGCGTCTTGGCCCGCGAACGTCCCTGACCAGAACGCCCCGGCGCCGCGCGCTTCGCCACTCACCGCCTCCCAGAAGGCGCGCAGCTTCCCCACCCGCTCCTTCAGCGGATTGCCCGCGATGATGGCGCTGTTGATCGCGCCAATCGAGATGCCGGCGATCCAGTTTGGCTCGACCCCATGCTCGACCAGGCCCTCGTAGACGCCGCCTTGATAGGCGCCCAAGGCCCCGCCGCCCTGCAGCAGCAGCGCCACGCTTCCAAAGCCGCACGTCGGCGGCTGGGTTACGCGACGGCGAGCCTCAGTCAGGGATCTGGTCACGGTCGAGATCCTGGATGTCTGCAGAATGGAACGCGATCGCTTGTTGCACGACAAGGCTCCGACAGTAGGAAGCTCATGGCGCGGGGATGGTTCCAAGGGATAGCTGCGCCGCGACAACCTGCCCGACGCGGCGCCTGCGGCGGTCGCCGGCCAGGTCCGCTTTTCGGTGTCATGCCAACGACGTGGTTCGACCCTTAGCGGAAGCAATCGAGCGGGCTGCAAGCGACAGCCCTACCGTCCGGCTCAATTTTGACGAATGGTTGATCTGCCGGCAGGGGGACGGGGCACTCTCCGACATAAACTTCTGTGGAATCAGACCAACCAAGTTTGTCGCGCGGCGGTGGCGCCGGAGGCTCGGTTCTTTCCTCAAACCTGCGGCGCATCCGTCGTCCATCACTCGACACCTCGTCGTGTGTCGAGAACACGAACCCGTTGTCCTTGTCGATCACCACCTTGCACTCTTTGTCGACAGTGATCGTGCCGTCGGGCGCGACCGTTCGAGACAGTATGGAGCAATTCGAAGCGACCTTTGGCTGGCTGGTCACGCCTAAGACGAAGGAAGGATCGGCGCTCGTGCACAGGCGAACGACTATGGGCGTTGGGCTTGAGGATGAAGTGTAGGTGAACGTCCACAGGCTGGGCTTGCTCTCGCCAGGAGGCGCGGGTGCCGGCGGCGGGGCGCTCGCGGCCCGGTCCAGGGCGAGCACCGATGAGCCGCCTAACGCAATCGCTGCGATAGTCGAATACCTGAAGCCCACCCCGTCGCGCCTCCTTCGAGTGTCATAACGAGCGGAGAACCACCCGTCGAGTATAACGTCCGCTTGCCCCCCAACGCTGCCCTCCCGAACGACCGCTTCCGGAACCCAACGGCTCTGCCTCGCACGCAGGCGCTGGGCCGACATCCGAAACGCTCAACAAACCCGGCCATGGCCCGGACGCCAAACACCGCACATCGCGAATGAGCGGAGCTCCCGGCGCGGCTTAGGGTGATCGCAGTAACCGGCAGCCTCTCGCGCGGGGACAGATGCGCCTACGCATGGCCGTCGCGGGCGGCGCCTGGTGTTGGCGTCGCGCCGCGGCGTCCTTGAGTTCACGCAAAGCCGCGAAGGAGGCCAAGCGCTCATGGCCGTGCTCTCCCCGCCCCTCGTTCCCGGCGCGACGCTGCTGACCGCGCCGATCGAGCTGGCCGGAAATTGGGGCGATATGATCCTTCTTTCGGCGGATCTGGTGGTGGAGCTGATGCGCCATGCCTACCTGGGCGGCGTGCGCCTCGTCTCCGACCGCGACAACCCGCGGCTTCGGCGCCTGCGCCGCCGTCTACAGGCCTGGAGCGGTGCACTTCATTTGCACCGATTGGCGCCACCTCGGCGACGTCGAGGCGGCGGGCGCCTGGCGCTACGACGCGCTGCTCGGCAGGGTGGCGCCCGCGCGTCGGTCCGATCGTCGTCACTGTGGGTGTTCGGCCAGCCACGACTTCGCATCGGGCATGCCACGAGCGGCCGCCTGTTGATACCAGTACCGCGCCGTGCTCTCGTTCTTGGCGACGCGGATGCCATTATCGTACGACTCGGCAAGAAGCAGCATGCCGATGGCGTCGCCTTCGGCCGCCGCTTTTGCTAGCCAGCGTATCGACTGGACATCGTCCCGCCCCACCCCCTGCCCTGTTCCGTAGAGATCGCTCAGCCCCATGGCCGCGTCCCTGTTTCCCCGCTCGGCCGCGACCGTCCAAAGCTGGAGCGCCGCGACGTAATCGTGCCGCCCATAGGCGTCTTCGCCCATGATATCGTACACCGTCGGAGCGAAGAGCCAGGCGCCGACCCCGGTCGCGAGCACCGCAGCGGCGGCGCCGAGCCACACCCGCCGCCGCCACAGGGGCCGGCGAACGCCTGACGACGCGCGGAGGGAGCGCGTGGCTGGCTGCGTCAAGGGCGAGGTGCGCCGGGTCGCGGACGGCTCGCCTTGGAGACGCCGCGGGTCTTCGGCGCCGATCGCCGCAGACCGGTCCGTCGCAGCTGCCTCCAGTCGCGAAGCAGGCGCACTGGCAAGAGGCGGCTCCATCGCCCGTCGCTCAGCCGGGACGGCCCGCTGTTGTGGTTCGAGGAGCGGGTCCTCGACGATCGACTCTATCGGCTCTGGCTTGGCTGGTTCCGCCCCCGGCGAGCCGTCCTCGGTCTTCGGTTCCGACGGGCGGGTTGCGCTCGGGGACTCCGGCGCCGGCTCGGCGGCAGGGCGCGCGGCCGCCGGCGCCGCTAACGGTTCCGGCGGCTCGACCCCGACCTCGGGGGCCGTTGTGGCGGCATCGGAATTCGCGTCGGGACTAAGGACACGGGGCGGGGGCGACTCTTCGAAGAACCGCTCCCTTTCGGCGCGCGCGGCGGCGACGGCGCGCGAGGCGACCGCGAGCCCCGCTGCGGCCTCCCGTCGGGCCGCCTCCGCGGATTCCCTCGCCGAGAGCGTCGCGTCGACCTCCGACTGCGCGGCGCGCAACAGCGCCGACGTGCCCTCGATCTCGATGACTCGGCTCAGCTGCGCTTGCGCCTGCTGGAAGGCGCGTGTCGCCGCCTCGACCGCCTTTGCGGCCGCTGCGTCATCACCCTGCGCCCGCTGGAACGCAGCCTCCGCCTCCACGATCGCCTGGGCCGCGGCCGCGGCGAGGGCCTCCCGGCGATCCAGGGCGCTCATCAGCGCGCCCGGCTCGACCGCCGACGCCTCGACCAGGTGAGCCTCGAGGGTTTGGACCAGCCGCCGCCAGCCGCTGTGGCTCTCGCGCCCGGTCCAACCATCGAGCGGAAGGGCGTTGATCGCGTCGAATGGGAAGGGCGGCGAGGTGACGCCGCAGGTCGCATTGACCAGCTTGTGCTTGTGCCTTCCGAGCCGGGCCTCGTCAGCGACATTCTCGCTGGCCACGGAGTTCGGCGTCCAGATGACCAGCACCGCCGCCAGCTCGTCGATCTGCCGCGCCAGTTCGCGCTGCCAGTTTACGCCCGGCATGAACTCGTCCCACCAGACGTCGATGTCGAGACGGCGAAGTGCGTTGACCACCCGCTCCGCGAGCGCGCGATCGGCGCGTGAGTAAGACAGAAAGACGCCGGTCATGCCCGGCCTCCCGCGGTCCTGGTGCCCGATTGCAAACCAGCTGGCACCCTAGTGGAACGGGACGGCGGAGGCCAAGCTCGGCCAGTCCATTTGCTCCAGGCCGGCGGTTCATCGGCCTCCGAGATTGTTGGGAAAGCCGGGGGCGGCGTCTAACGAAGGTTGAGATCGAGCACTGCCTGCGCGACTGGCAGGAAGTTGCATCGGTGTTGCCGGACTTCCTGCGCGCGGCCTTCGATGTGCAAGGCTGACAGGTGATCCTCCAGCGGTGCGCGGCAAGGGAGTTGCACCCGCGAGCGGTGAATCCCAGAGTGGGCCGCGTCAAAGCCGAATGGTGAGCATGGGCAAGAGGCGGGCGCTCTGCCTGAACATGATCGTGAAGAACGAGATGGCGAACCTCGATCGCTGTCTTCGCTCCGTCGCGCCTTATATCGACTGCTGGGTGATCGGCGACACCGGCTCGACCGACGGAACCCAGGACTACATCCGCGCCTTCTTCACCGAACGCGGCATCCCCGGCGAACTGCACGAGTTCCCGTTCCACGACTTCGCTCAGGCGCGCAACGAGGCTTTGGACCGCGCCAGGGCCTCGAAGTTGAAGTTCGACTACGTGCTGCTCACCGACGCCGACATGGAGCTGGTGGTCGAGGACGAGACCTTCGCCGAGCGGCTGGGCGCCTCCGCCTACAAGGTGCTGCAGCGCTCGGGCGTCGCCTATTGGAACGTCCGCCTCGTCGGCCGCAAGGTTCCCTCGTCCTACAAGGGCGTCACCCACGAGTACCTCGACATCCGCGAGGGCGAGACGCTGAACCTGGAGGGGATCAGCTATATCGACCACGCCACCGGCTCGAACCGCTTCGAGAAGTACGAGCGCGACGTTCGGCTCTTGAAAGGCGCGATCGCGGAGGAGACCGACCCGGGCCTGATCGCCCGCTACACCTTCTACCTGGCCAACACCTACCGCGACGCCGGCCAGGGAGATGAAGCCATCGAGGCCTATGGCGAGCGCGTGCGCTGCGGCGGCTGGGCCGAGGAAGTCTTCGTCAGCCAGTTCAACATCGCCCGGATCAAGGAGGAACAGGGCCGGCCGGAGGACGAGGTCGTCGCCGCCTACGAGACCGCCGCGAGCGCCGCGCCCTGGCGGGCCGAGGCGCTGCACGCCGCGGCCCGCTACTGCCGCGACAAAGGCCGCTACGCGCCGGGCTACGACTTCGCCCAGCGCGGGCTTGCGGTCCCCTACCCCAAGGATTCCCTCTTCGTGCAGGACTGGGTCTACGAATACGGCTTGCTCGATGAGCTGGGCGTCAACGCCTACTGGGTCGCCGAATACGACGCCTGCGTGGCCGCGTGTGACCGGCTGCTCGCCGAGGGCAAGATTCCCGAGGCGCAGAGACCTCGCGTGGAGAACAACCGCGCGCTGGCGCTCGCCAAGCTCGCCGAGGCCAAGGCCGCCGCCGCGAGTGACGATCCTTTTCTCTCCAAGCTGCGGGCGGCCCGGGCGCGCGAGGAAGTCGGCGGCGACGCCGAGGAGATTCTGGCCGCCTATGCCGAGGCCGCAGCAGCCGCGCCGGACCGAGCCGAGGCGCTGCACGACGCCGCCCGCTTCTGCCGCACACAGGGCATGAACGAACGCGCCTGGGAGTTGGCGGCCCGCGGCCTGGCGCTTCCGATCCCCGAGGACGCGCCCGGCCTCGAACGCTGGGTCTACGAGTGGGGGCTGCAGCAGGAATTCTCGATCACCGCCTACTATGCTCGCGAATCCGCAATCAAGAACCTAGGCTTCGCGACCTGTAATTGGCTAGCTCTGAACCGCCGCGTCCCCGAAGGGGTACGTCATCTGGCTACCTCGAATCTGCAGTACTACGTGCAGCCGGCGAAGAAATTGATGCCATCGTTCGCCACCCGACAGGTACCCTTCCGCGCGCCGGAAGGCTACCGCTCGACCAACCCTTCGATTACTCGACTGGGCGGCGAACTGGTGCTTGTCCAGCGCACTGTGGACTACGTCATCGAACATGGGCCGACCTTTGACGAGTATATCAGTCCATCCGGCGACCGCTTCCACACCCGCAACTACCTGTTGCAGCTGGACGAAGACCTCAATCCGAGCTCATCCACGGAAATCCTCCCGCCGGCCGACTTCCCCGCACCGCGGTGGGACAAGGTTCAAGGCTTCGAAGACATACGGCCGTTCGCTTGGCGGGGCGGCCTGTGGACGGTCGCTGGCGTTCGCGAGTTGTCGCCCGAGGGCCACTTCCAACAAGTGCTCGCTCGCATTGACACCGAACGCGCGAACGAGTGTCGACTGGTCGACTGGCGCGTGCTGGAGCCCGGACAACCGCAGGACCATGAGAAGAACTGGATGCCGTGCGTCGAGGGCGAGACGTTGCGCTTCGTCTACAAATGCGACCCGACACGTATTGTCGACGAAATGGGCGCAACGCTTTGCGAGAGCACACCGGGCGGCGACCTGACGCTTTTCCGAGGCGGCTCCCAGCTCGTTGCGTTCCACGGCGGTTGGCTCGCACTGGTTCACGAAGCGCGTCTGAGGGAACGACGCCGCAGGTATCGTCACCGGTTCGTCTGGTTCGACCGAGACCTTCGCCTCGCCAAGCTTTCCCTACCCTTCTTCTTCCAGCGGAACGGCGTCGAGTTCGCCGCCGGTCTCGCAACCCACCTCGACGGCCAACGCCTCGTTATCACCTATGGGGTCGACGACGCAGAGTCCTGGATAGCGACCGTTGAGGCGGACGACGTTGGAGCGCTGTTGCTCGACTGCACCGCCCTTCCTGACGCCGTCGGCGCGGCGGGTCGCGCCGCAACCGATCAACCATTCGGATCGGCCCCAGGTATGGGGCAAGGAGCTCCAGACCAGGCCGCCTGGAGCGGAAGCTCGCTCCAAACCGACGCCGACGGTCCCTCTGGGGCCGACGATCGATACTTTCTGTCTGCGCTCAGGGCCGCTCGAACTCGCGAGAAACTGGGCGGCGACGCCGAGGCGATCCTGGCCGCCTACGCCGAGGCCACTGAAGCCGCGCCGCATCGCGCAGAGGCGTTGCACGATGCCGCCCGCTTCTGTCGTAGCCGTGGCCTCAACGAACGCGCCTGGGAGTTGGCGGCCCGCGGCCTGGCGCTTCCAATCCCCGAGGGCGCGCCCGGCCTCGAACGCTGGGTCTACGACTGGGGGCTGCAGCAGGAATTCTCGATCGCGGCCAACTACGCCCTCGACCCGGCGATCAAAGACCGCGGCTTCGCGGCCTGTGACTGGCTGTCTCTCAACCGCACCGTGCCGGATGACGTGCGGCACCTGGCCACCTCCAACCTGCACTTCTACGTGCAGCCAGCCAGGGATCTGCTCCCGTCATTCGACGCCCGCCAGGTGTCCTTCCAGGCGCCCGATGGCTATCGGGCGACCAACCCCTCGATCGCGCGGCTGGGTGAAGAACTCGTGCTCGTGCAGCGCGCGGTCAACTACAACATCGACCACGATGTGCCAGACGGTGAGCCGGGTCACTACGTGACGGCCAATGACGAGCCCATTCACACCCGGAACTTCCTGCTTCACCTGTCAGACGATTTCTCGGTGCGGAAAGTGGAAGAAATCCTTGAGCCCGCCGACATGCCTGAGCCCGTCTGGCCCATCGCTCAGGGCTTCGAGGATCTGCGGCCCTTCGCATGGCGCGGCGGGCTCTGGTGTGTCGCCTGTGTACGCGAGCTCACCCCGGAAGGTTGGTGCGAGATCGCGCTGGCGCGCATCGAGGCGCCCGAGGACGGCGAGCGGCGTCTGGTCGATTGGCGCACTCTGCATCCCGACGGACCGCGTGTGCACGAAAAGAACTGGATGCCGCTGGTGGATGGCGGTGAGCTGAGGCTGGTCTACCGCTGCGACAGCACGCGGGTGCTCGACGCCGACGCGAAAACGATCGCCGACTCCGTCCCGCCGATTGCGGCCGATCAGTTCCGCGGCGGGTCACAGTTCGTGAGGTTCGACGAGGGTTGGCTGGCGCTCGTCCACGACGCGCGGCTTCGAGACGGACGCCGCCACTACCGACATCGGCTGGTATGGTTGGATGCCGAGATGCGCCTGCGCCGGGTGAGCCGGCCGTTCTACTTCCAGGCCCGCG
>DATJRL010000081.1:0-17854 GCA_035504785.1 Caulobacteraceae bacterium | reverse complement strand
CGCCGCGCCGCGACCGACGGGCGTCACCGCCCGCCCCAGCCGGAACCAGTGCCGCGCCGGCGCATCGCCCTTGGCGATCGCGATGAAACTGGCGAGGCGCGCCTCCGAAGCCAGGAGGTCGTAGCAGCTCGGGTCGCGCACCCCTTCAGTGGTCTGGTAGCCGATCGACAGCAGCATGCGATCGGGATCGAGCAGGAATTGGAAGTCCATCTCGATGGCCATGGCGCGCGCGGTCGCGGCGACGCGCACCAGCCGCGCGGCGAGACCGGCGTCCGCCGCTTCGTCGCGCCCGTGGCTGGCGGCGGCGGCGCCGGCCGCGTGGATCCAGAACAACAGGTCCTTGGTCGCCCCCTCGCCTTCCTCGATCGCGATCTCCTGCGCGACGTCGGCCACGCGGTCGATCTCGACGCCGAGGCTGCGCCAGCGGCCGGCGCCGCCCTCCGCGACACTTTGAGCCAGCACCGCGAGTTCCGAAGTCAGGCGGCGGCGAGGCTCGGAGGGTCGCGCCCGCTCCGGCGCATCTCCCAGCGCCTGTCGAGCCAGCGACAGGGCGTCCAGCACGCCCGCCACCCGCGCCGGGTCCGCAAGTCCGCCGGCGGCGAAGGCGTGGCAGGCGCCGGCGAGGGCGATGAGGTGTCCGGCCAGGTTGCCGCTGTCGACCGATGACACGTATTTGGGGTCGAGCGGGCGCAGATCCTGGGTGTCGTACCAGTTGAACAGGTGGCCGCGGTAGCGAGGGAGACCCGCCACCGCGCCGAGCGTCGCTTCGAGCCGGTCGGCGGCGTCGTGGTCGCCGATCCAGCCGAAGTCGCGCGCGGAAAGGACGGACAGGAGGTAGAGCCCAATGTTGGTCGGCGAGGTGCGGGTCGCCACGACCTGCGACGGGGTCTCCTGGAAGTTGTCGGGCGGCAACCCATGGCTCTCGGCCGTGACGAACGTCTCGAAAAAGCGCCAGGTGCGCCGCGCGATGAGGCGCAACGCCCGCCGGTCGTCGTCCGACAGCGGCCGCCTGGCGGAAATGCGGGGAGACAGGCTCGCGCGGAGGGCCACGGCCGGCGAAAGGATCCAGGCGCCGGCGAACGCCAGGGCGAAAGGACGGGCAAGACCCTCGCCCAGCCAGGCTGCGGCGAACGCCGCGCCGCCGACGACCAGCGCCCCCGGCATGCACCGATAGAAGCCCGCCAAGGTGAGCGGACGGGAGGCCGCCGCCTGGGCCGCCGGCGTCCATTGCAGCAGATGGCGGTGGGTGATCAGCAGCCGGACCAGGGTGCGAAGGATCGCGTCGGCCATCAGCCAGGCCTGGTCCGCGAGGAACACCAGCATCAAGCCCAACTGCACCAGAGCCAGGCGCAAATCGCCGGCCACCATGCGCAGGTGGCTGGGCAAGTCGACGCCCTTGCGCCGGGGCCAAAGCTCCGCCGTCAACGGCAGCAGCGGCGGCACGGCCATGGTCGCCAGCACGAACAGCGTCCAGGCGCCGGCGGCGTCGGCCGGCGCCGCCCAGCCGGCCATCAGCGCAGCGACGGTGGAGGGCGCGGAGAGCGAGCGGCGCAGGTTGTCGAGCATCTTCCAGCGGCCGATCATCGGCACGCCGCCGCGGCCCTGGGCGGACTTGGGCGCCAGTCCCAGCATCCAGGGAAGCAGCTGCCAGTCGCCCCGCGCCCAACGGTGGTGCCTCAGCGCCGCGGCGTCGTAGCGGGCCGGAAACTCCTCGACCACCTCGACGTCGGACGCGAGCCCGGCGCGTGCGAAGGCGCCCTCGAAAAGATCGTGGCTGAGCAGGCGCGACTCCGGCACGCGGCCGGCGAGCGCCGCTTCGAACGCGTCGACGTCGTAGATCCCCTTGCCCGTGTAGGAGCCCTCGCCGAACAGGTCCTGGTACACGTCGGACACCGCCGCCGCGTAGGGATCGATCCCCGAAGCGCTCGAGAAGACGCGAAGGAACAGCGAGCCGGCGCGGCCCGCCGGGAGCGCCGGCGTGACCCTCGGCTGCAAGATGGCGTAGCCTTCGACGACCCGCTGCGACCTGGGATCGAGACGGGGCCGGTTGAGCGGGTGGGCCATCTTGCCGATCAAGCGCCGGGCGGTCTCCCGCGGCAGCCGCGTATCCGCGTCCAGCGTCAGCACGTAGCGGACGGCCTGGGGCACGGGGGGCGGATCGAGGAACGTGGTGTCGGCGGCGCCCCGGAGCAGGCGGTTGAGCTCGGCGAGCTTGCCGCGCTTGCGCTCCCAGCCGATCCACTTGCCCTCGCCGGCGTTCCACACGCGCCGCCGGTGCAGCAGCAGGAAGCGATCGCCGCCAGGCGCCGGACCGTACCTGCGGTTCAGCTCCGCGATTCCGTCGCGCGCGGCGGCGAGCAGCGCCTCGTCCCCTTCGGCCTGCTCCGTCTCGGAATCCGTCCAGTCGGTCAGCAGCGCGAAGTGAAGGTCGCCGGCCGGGCTCGCCAGATGATGGATCTCGAGACTCTCGCAGTGGGCGCGCACGGCTTCGATCGACGTCAGCATGGTCGGCACGGCCAGCAGCGTCCGCAGGTCCGGCGGCGCGCCGTCCTTCAGGGCCAGCCCCGGCAGGATGGTGGCCCGGAACCCGCGGGTCACGCCGTGGTTCACCAGGGCGACGGCGAGATCCACCGCGGGCGCCAGCCCCAGCAACGCCAGCGCCAGCAACCACGGCCAGGGCTCGCCCCGGCCGGCGAGCCACGCCAGCGGCGCGGCCAAGATCAGCGCCGCCAGCAGCGCTCCGGCCCCGACGTAACCCCCGATCCCCAGCGATCGGTAGACCCGCGTGGGCCATTCGCGAATCGGCGGGCGAAAGCCGACCGCCGCCTCGAAGGCGGCGCGGCCGCCGGCCAGCAGGTAGTATCCGGGGTCGGCGTGGCGGGCATCGGGCTCGCCGGGGTTCGCCTCGCGGGCGTCGGCGACGGCCATCAGGGCCGCGCGGGTGATGTCGAGTTCGCTGCGGCCGCAGCCGCGCGCCAGCTCCTCGATGGCGCTGCGGTAGAGGTTGCGGGTGGCGAAATCCATCTCGCCGAACCGGCCCTCGGCGCACAGAAGATCGTCGACCAGGCTGAAACTCTCGACCAGCTCCGACCAGTCGACGTCCGAGATCAGCCGCATGCTGGTGATGATGTTGCGGACCGTGATGCTGCCGGCGACCTGGCGCTGGTGCTCCGCCTGCACCACGTCCTCGGCGGACGTCCTCAGGGCGGCCAGACGTTCGTCGATCCAGGCCAGCGCGGGGGCGAGCGCGGGACCCTGGTCGCGCAGGCGCTGCACGAGCTGGACGAAGAAAGCCTCCGAGAGGTCCGCGCGACTCAGCTCGTCGAGCACGGCCGAGGCCGGCTCGGCGATGCGGCCGCGCGCGCCGAGGAGCCGATCCGCGATCCGATCGGCCAGCCCGCGGCCGGCGCGGCTCGCGACGACCCGGTTGGCGACGCGTCTCAGGTTCTCGACCAGGACGATCCGCAGGGTGATCGCCACCGCCCACAGCTCGCCGATCGTGAGCGGCTGCACCTCCTGATAGGCGCGCACGAACCGCCGCAGCGTCTCCGGATCGAAGAGGCTGTCGGTGTGCGCCACGAACGCCCAGGCGATGCCGAACACCCTGGGCAGGCCGAGAAACGGGCCGCCGGCCAATTTGGGCAATTGCCGATAGTAGCCGCGAGGCAGATCCGCGCGGACGCCGCGGATCTGTTCCTCGACCACATGGAAGTTGTCGATCAGCCACTCGGCGGCCGGCGTGATCGCCTCCCCCTTGGCGACCGCGTCCGCGACGTCTTTGTAGGCCGCGACCAGCGCGACCTCGTTCTTCGCCAGGCGGGCCGAAAGGGCGTCGCCGCCAGCGCTCTTGGGCGCGACGGCCTGGGCCGCGGCGAGGCTGCGCCCGTGCTGCTCCAGCCGCTCGACGCTGAACAGCTCTTCACGGATCGGACGCTCGTCCCAGGGAGACGCCGCCCCGGAATCGGTGAAAGTGCGCTGGACGAAGGATGCGAGCCGCCCCGTTCGGCTCCCTCCGTGGCTGGCGCGAGCGCTCACGGTGGAGGTCATGGCAGACAGTCGCCGGGCCAGTCCGCGCCGTCAACGCCACCGTTGGCCGGAAGCAACGCCGGCTTCAGTTGCCTCTGCATAGCCATTTGCCATCGCGCCCGATGCGCCGAGCCGCCTTGACCGACGTCAAGGGCCGATGGGCCGACGGCGCCGCCGCTAGGTCGACAGCGAAGGCGCGGCCCTGCCGGTGCGCGCCTTCAGGTCGGACAGTGTTTCCGCGATCGCGGCGAGCGGGGCGAGCGCCTCGGACGGGGCGGCCGCCTGGCGGCGCGGATCCGGCTCGTAGCGTTCCAGGTAGACCCTCAACGTCGCGCCGTCGGTGCCGGTGCCGGAGAGCCGGAACACGACGCGGGCGCGCTCGCCGAACACGATGCGGACGCCCTGGTTCGTCGCCACGCCGCCGTCCACCGGATCGACGTAGCTGAAGTCGTCGGCGGTGCTGATCTCGAGGCCGCCCAGCGAGCCGCCGGGCCCGAGCTCGGGCAGCCGCCGCCGCAGGGCCTCGATGAGATCCTCGGCCAGGGCCGGGTCCAGCCCTTCGTAGTCGTGACGCGCGTAGAAGTGGCGGCCGAAGCGCCGCCAGTGGTCCCGCACGACCTCGCCGACGCCAACGCCGCGCGCCGCCAGCACGTTGAGCCAGAAGAGCACGGCCCACAGCCCGTCCTTCTCGCGGATATGGTTGGAGCCCTGGCCGAAACTCTCCTCTCCGCACAGGGTGGCCCGCCCGTCGTCGAGCAGCGAGCCGAAGTACTTCCACCCGGTCGGCGTTTCGTAGCAGCGCACGCCGAGGGCCTTGGCGACCCGGTCGGCGGCTCGGCTGGTCGGCATCGAGCGGGCGAGGCCGGCGAGGCCGGCCGCGTAGCCCGGCGCGACGGCGGCGTTCGCCGCCAGGACCGCCAGCGCATCGCTGGGCGTGACGAAGAAGGCGGGGCCAAGGATCATGTTGCGGTCGCCGTCGCCGTCGCAGGCCGCGCCGAGGTCCGGCGCATCCGTCGCGCTCATCGCGCGCACCAGCGCCGCGTCGTTCCGCGGGTTCGGATCCGGATGCAACCCGCCAAAATCCGTGAGCGGCGTCCCGTTCACGACCGTGCCTGGAGGCGCGCCGAGCCGCCGTTCGAGGATTTCGAGCGCGTAGGGACCGGTGACGGCGTTCATGGCGTCGAACCGCATGCGGAAGCGGCCGCCAGACAGAAGACTGGCGATGCGGTCGAAATCGAACAGCGTCTCCATGAGGCTGGCGTAGTCGCTGACCGGGTCGATGGTCTCGATCGCGGTTTCGCCGAGGGTCTGGACGCCGGGCCGGCTGACGTCGACGTCGGGACAGACGGCGATCAGGTAGCGCTCGATCCTCCGGCTGAGCGCATAGATCGCCTCGGTGGCCGGTTCCGGCGCCGGACCGCCGTTGGCGACGTTGAATTTCACCCCGAAGTCGCCGTCGGGCCCGCCGGGATTATGGCTCGCCGACAGGATGATCCCACCCCTGGCGCTGCGCTTGCGGATGACGCACGAGGCGGCCGGCGTCGACAGCAGTCCGTTGCGTCCGACGACGATCCGGCCGAAGCGGTTCGCCGCCGCCATCTTCAAGACCACCTGCGTCGCTTCCCGGTCGTGGAAGCGCCCGTCGCCGCCGAGGATGAGGGTCTGGCCCTCGCAGCCGCCCTCCAGGCTGTCGAACACCGATTGCACGAAGGTCTCGAGATAGCCGGGCTCGAGGAACCGGGACACCTTCTTGCGCAAACCGGACGTCCCCGGACGCTGATCGTCGAACGGCGTCACCGCCACGCGGCGAACGTCGAGGGGGCCGTCAGGCGGTCTCTCTCCCCGGCCCATTTCTCTTGCGCCTCCGGGACTGGCTCGCCAGTTTCGCGCCTATCGGTCCACCGGGAATGCTTCCGGTCAAGGCATTGACGAACGCGCGTGCGCCGCCGCGGCCCGGGTGCGCCAGCGGGCGAGGGCGACGACGCCCCAGACGATCTCGACCAGGCCGAACGGCCAGGCGCCCTGCAGGAAGCCGTAAGCGGACGCCAGCCAGCAGCTGAGCGCGAACGCCAGCACCCACCAGTGCGAGCGCGCCTCGAGGGCGTAGGTGACCAGCATGGCGGTCACGGCGGCGAGGCCGAAGAGCGTCAGGAGACTCATGGCGCGCACTCCTCGGTCATCGCCGATGCGAACCCCTACCCAGGCCCGCAGCGCTAGCTTAACGTATCTGAGCAGCGGGGAGGCTATCGCATGCGGGCTGGCCAGCATGGTCTGCGGGTTTGCGCGGCGTGGGCCGCGTTGGGACTGGCCGCGACGCTGGCGCTCGGAGCCGCGAGCGTTCGGGCCGAGGGCCTGGAGCGCGACTCCGACGACTACAACTGCAGCCACGGCGCGGCGGACGATCCGCGCACCGTCCAGGCCTGCACCAACCTGCGCGGCGAACCGGTGACCGCGGCGGAGATCGCCGCGTGGCGGCGGATGGGGTTCCAGCGGGCGTCGGACGATTTCAACTGCCGCCACGCGCGGCCCGGCTCTCACCGGCGGATCGAGGCCTGCCGGCGGCTGCGGGGCGAATAGCTCGGGCGACCTTGAAATAGGCAGGCGCCGATAGTAACTATACGGAATGGCCGATGGCCGCATGGCTCTTTGACATCGTAAAAAGCCCGATGACCCGCGCCTCCGGCGCGCCGCGCCCCTGTCTCCCGGCGCCTCGGCGCCGATATTATCGGCGGTTATCGGTGGCGAACGGCCTCGACGGCGGCGGCGCACCGATGTTTCACTATGGGTAACGAAGATCGGATTTAGCGCTGTCCCGGCCGCCAAGCCTCCCCGCGACGGCGCCAGGGATGCTCTCGTCGCTTGCGGGGAAGGGTTGGGGATGGCGGTGTCAGCTCGGTCTTCGGCCGCCAGCACCTCATAGGTCAGGTCTATCCAAACAAGAAAAACGATCAATTCGACTCGCGGGGCGCTTGATCCCATGAGTCCGCGAGCGCCTGATGGGAACCGGCTCGCATCGCCCGGAGGGCGCTGCCAGCCCAGCCACGATCGGAGAGAGAGATGGACGGAAGTGATGTCGGCGGCAAATGCCCGGTCGTGCACGGACTCACGAACGCCGGAATGAGGTCGAACCGCGACTGGTGGCCGAACCAGTTGAACCTCAGGATTCTCCGCCAGAACTCGCCTCAGTCCGACCCGATGGGCAAGGGCTTCAACTATGCGGAGGAATTCAAGAAGCTCGACCTCAAAGCTCTCAAGCAGGACCTCGCCGCGCTGATGACCGACAGCCAGGACTGGTGGCCGGCGGATTTCGGTCACTACGGAGGCCTCTTCATCCGCATGGCTTGGCACGCCGCCGGCACCTACCGCATCGGCGACGGCCGCGGCGGGGCGGGCGCCGGCCAGCAGCGCTTCGCGCCTCTGAACTCCTGGCCGGACAATGCCAACCTCGACAAGGCGCGCCGGTTGCTCTGGCCGATCAAGCAGAAGTACGGCGACAAGATCTCCTGGGCCGACCTGATGGTGCTCACCGGCAACGTCGCGCTCGAGTCGATGGGGTTCAAGACGTTCGGCTTCGGCGGCGGCCGCGCCGACGTGTGGGAGCCTGACGAAGCCGTTTACTGGGGCAAGGAGACGGTGTGGTTCCCCGATCCCCACAGCGACGAGCGCTACACCGGCGACCGCCAGCTGGAGAATCCGCTCGCCGCGGTTCAGATGGGCCTCATCTACGTCAATCCGAACGGGCCGAACGGCAATCCCGACCCGCTCGCCGCCGCGGTCGACATCCGCGAAACCTTCAAGCGCATGGCCATGGACGACGAGGAGACGGTTGCGCTGATCGCCGGCGGACACAGCTTCGGCAAGGCCCACGGCGCCGGCGATGCGGCGCTTGTCGGTCCCGACCCCGAGGCCGCGCTGATCGAGGAGATGGGCTTCGGCTGGACCAGCAAGTTCGGCACGGGCAAGGGCAAGGACGCGATCACCGGCGGCCCGGAAGTCACCTGGAGCACGACGCCGACGAAGTGGAGCAACAGCTTCTTCGAGAACCTGTTCAAATACGAGTGGGAGCTGACCAAGAGCCCGGCCGGCGCGAACCAGTTCGAGGCGAAAGGCGACGTCGCCACGATTCCGGACCCCTTCGATCCGTCGAAAAAGCACAAGCCGACCATGCTGGTCACCGATATCTCGCTGCGGACGGATCCGGCCTACGAGAAGATCTCCCGCCGCTTCTACGAGCACCCGGACGAATTCGCCGACGCGTTCGCGCGGGCCTGGTTCAAGCTCACCCACCGCGACATGGGTCCGCGGGCGCGCTATCTCGGCCCGGAGGTCCCGGCGGAGGAGCTGATCTGGCAGGATCCGGTCCCTGCCGTCGATCACAAGCTGATCGACGCCCAGGACATCGCGGATCTCAAGGCCAAGATCCTCGGCTCGGGCCTCTCCATCTCCGAGCTGGTGGGGGCCGCCTGGGCCTCGGCGGCGACGTTCCGCGGCTCCGACAAGCGCGGCGGCGCGAACGGGGCCCGCGTTCGCCTCAGCCCCCAGAAGGACTGGGAGGTCAACCAACCTGCCCAACTGGCGAAGGTGCTCGACAGGCTCGAAGGAATCCGGGAGTCGTTCAACCGGTCGGCCAGCGGCGGCAAGAAAGTGTCGCTCGCCGATCTGATCGTTCTCGGCGGCTCGGCCGCCGTCGAGCAGGCCGCCAAGAAGGCCAGACACGACGTGACCGTTCCGTTCGCCCCCGGCCGCACGGATGCTTCCCAGGCGCAAACCGACGTCGAGTCCTTCGCCTATCTCGAGCCGGTCGCGGATGGCTTCCGCAACTACCTCAAGGCCAAGTACGCGGTGACGGCCGAAGAGCTGCTGATCGACAGGGCGCAACTGCTGACGCTGACCGCGCCGGAGATGACGGTTCTGGTCGGCGGCCTGCGGGTTCTCGGCGCGAACCACGGCGGCGCTCCGCACGGCGTCTTCAGCAAGCGGCCCGAGACGCTGACCAACGACTTCTTCGTGAACCTCTTGGACATGAGCACCGAGTGGAGGGCCACGCCGGACGAGAACGTGTTCGAGGGACGCGACCGCAAGAGCGGCGAGCGGAAGTGGACTGGAACCCGCGTCGACCTGGTCTTCGGTTCGAACTCCCAGCTGCGCGCTCTTGCCGAGGTCTACGGCGCCTCCGACGCCCAAGCCAAGTTCGTGGCCGACTTCGCCGCGGCGTGGGCCAAGGTGATGAACGCCGATCGCTTCGACCTGGCCTGACCCGGAGCGGGATTTGGGATCCTCCTCCCCCAGGGGGCCTGTTGCGCAATTCGATGAGATCGCTCTGAAAGCTCCCTTCCCCCTTGCGGGGAAGGGTTGGGGATGGGGGTGTCGGCTCGGTCGTTGTCGATTCGGCTTGGGAATCTCCGAGTCTTGACGGCAGGCAGTCGGGCTCGCACCCCCACCCCCGACCCCTCCCCGCAGGGGGGAGGGGAGTTTTGCAAAGGCCCGCAAGGGGAGAAGGACGCTAAGACTTCACCTGAGCCGGCCAGGCTCGAGCGTCAGGGTTCGGCGAGGGTGTTCACCAGCGCCTGGAAGGCGGCGAAGAGCTTGCGCATGGCCGGCCGCTTGTAGGGAAACAGGTCCGGCGGATCCATGTCGTGGACGATCATGGCGGTGTCCGGCTCGAACACCAGCAGGCGGCCATCGCGATCCTCGGCGCAGTCGATGGCGAAGTAGTCGAGGCCGAAGGCCTCGAAGAGGGTGCGGAACGCCGCGGCGTGGCGGGCGGCGAAGCCGGCGTTGAATCCGGCCATCAGCTCGGCCTCCTCGGCGCGCTTGGCCGCGTCGGCGGTCATGCCGGCGTTGAGGTAGTGGACCATCCAGTGGTCGGAGACCGCCATATGGACCACGAACGGATGGCCGGCGACCAGCGCCACCCGCAGCTTGCGGAAGCGGCCGTCGGAGCTCCTGTAATCGATGAACGGCGAGACGTAGAAGGTCTCGGCCGCCTGGCCGGCGAGATAGGCGCGCACCTGGCCGGCGTCGTCGAGCTTCCGGAGTCCGGAGCCGGCGTGCGAGCCCACGGGGCGGGCGATGATCGGGTAGCCGATGTCCGCGCCCAGCGAGACGGGCGCATCGCCGGCCGCGAGCCGAACGAGGTCCGCGCGCAGGGCGCGGCGGACAGAGGGCGCGACCACGTCCGGGTAGCCGTTGAGCCGCTCGGCGGCTTCGTCACGGCGCAGGCCGGCGATCGCGCCCAGCTCGCCGTTGATCATCGGCCGCGGCCAGCGCGCCAAGGTGTCGGCGCGGCGGGCGAGCAGCGCCTGGCTGTCGTCCGACTCGCCGACGGCGAGAATGGCGACGTCGTGATCGGGGATGTCGCGCCAGGGCTCGGCCGGGTCGAGGTACATGAGGTCGAGCACGCCGCTCCAGCCGGCGAGGAGGAACTCCACCGGCGTATTTGCCATCATGTCGCCTGGGGCGACCAGCGCCAGCAGCCGCGGCCCGACGCCGGTCCCGAGCAGACGGCGGTACCAGCGCTGCCGCGACAGCGCCTCGGCCTGCAGGGCGAGTCCGGCCTCGCGCTGGCCGACCAGCTGCAGGATGGTGGAGAGATCCAGCAGCGCGCCGGCGTCGTCCGGATGGACGGCGGCGCGGGCCTTCAGCGCCTCGAACGCGGGCGTCAGGTCTTCGCCGGCGAAGACGGCGCGGGCAAAGTCCGCCATCCCGGCGGTGGGCGTCGGCGCCCGCTGCGGCGAGGCGACATCCCCACGGCGCGCCGTCATGCCCAAGACTGTTCGAGCCTCCCGCCCCGCGTCGAGAACCGCAGCTTACGAATTGAGCCGCGAGTATTAAGAATCTCGTTCCACTCCTGCGCGCAATTGTCGCAGGGCTGACGCGGCGACGCTATTTCACTTTGGCGTGTGACCCGTTGCTTTCGCTTCTGGGTTGGCGGGCGCGGGCGATGAGCGCCGGCAGGATCCGGCAGGCGGCGATCAGCGGCGTTTCGATCCAGCGATGGAAGCACAGACCGACAAGGGTCGAGAGCGCGAGCGCGGTCGGAACGAACAGCCAGACCGGGCGCACGCCGAGCAGGTGCGCCGTCAGCGCCACGGCCGGCAGATGGCAGAGGTAGATGGCGTAGGAGGCGTCGCCCAGGCGAATCAGCCACCGCGGCGCCGCGAACGCCCGCTCGGCGGCGACGGCGGCGGCCACGATCATGAACGCCGGAACGCCCCAAAGCAGCGGGCGGTAGAATTCGTTGCGGAAACCGGTGAGACCCATGACGACGAAGAGCGCGAGACCGATGGCGGCGAAGATCAGGCCCGCGCCGGGCTCGATGTCGCGGCCCCGCTGGCGGCGGCGCGCGAGCCAGGCGCCGGCGGCGAACTGCAGCATCATCGGATTGGCGCCCAGCCCGTAGAGCGGCGGATCGGCGAAGCCCAGCGCCACTTCGCCGGCCAGCGCCCCCACCAGCAGCGCAAAGCGGAACCGCGCCGGGGCGAACAGGGTCAGGGTGAAGAGGCCGTAGAACACCGCCTCGTAGTTCAGGCTCCAGCCCGGCGGCAGCACCGGGAAGACGAGGCCGTTGGGGTCGTGGTGCTGGATGAAGGCCAGCGACAGCAACACGTGACGCATCGAGAGCGAGACCTGCGGCAGGAACATCGGCCAGACCGCCGCGATGCCGCCCACGACGGCGGTCACCAGCCAGTAGGCCGGCGCGACGCGCGTCAGCCGTCGCCAGAAGAACACGCCGGGCCGGGACTCGGCTTGCGAGCCGACGGTCCAGATGATGAAGCCGCTGATGACGAAGAACACGTCGACCCCCGCCGCGCCGATCCAGTCGCGGTCGTCGATCCACTGGAAGGCGTGGAAGGCGACGACGGAAAGCGCCGCCAAGCCCCGCAGCGCCTGGACGTGGGTGAGGGTCTTGGGGTGCGCCGGAACCGTCAGGGAGCGATCACGGCCTTTCCGATCACGGTCCGCTCGGCCAGGGAGTCGAAGGCGGCGCGCCACTCGTCCAGTCTGTACGCCCGGTGGACGCGGGGCTTGAGCTTGCCCTCGGCGGCCAGCTTCCAAATCGCCGCCTGGTTCTCGCGGCCCCGCTCGGGGAACTGACGTCCGTACTCGCCGGCGCGAACCCCCATCACCGAGAAGCCCTTGATCAGCGGCATGTTCACCGAGATCGTCGGGATGCGGCCGGAGGTGAAGCCCACCACCAGCAGGCGGCCGTTGAAGGCGATGCAGCGCACGCTCTCGTCGAACACGTCGCCGCCCACGGGATCGTAGATCACGTCGGCGCCGCGCCCGCCGGTCAGCTCCTTGACTCGCTCACGGAAGCCGCCGGCGACGTTGACGGTGGCGTCGGGCGCGTACTCCTCGGCGATCACCGCCAGCTTGGCGTCGGAGGCGGAGGCGGCGATGACGCGGCAGCCGAGCACCTTGGCGAGGTCGACGGCCGCGAGGCCGACGCCCCCCGCCGCGCCGTGTACCAGCACCCACTCGCCCGGTTCGGCCTGGGCGCGCCGGACCAGGGAGACGTAGGCGGTGAGATAGGCCGCGCCGAACCCGGCCGCCTGACCCCAGGTGAAAGCCGGCGGCTTGGGGCGCAGGCCTTGGGCGTAGGTCAGGGCGAGGTCGGAGAAGCCGCCGATCCGCGCCCCGCCGACCACCTCGTCGCCGACCTTCCAGCGATCCACCCCTTCGCCCACCTTGGCGACGACGCCGGCCATCTCGAGCCCGGGAATGAACGGCAGCGGCGGCTTGTGCTGATATTCGCCTCGGGTCTGCAGCAGGTCGGGGAAGTTCACCGCTGCCGCGCGCACCTCGACCAGCACCTCGCCAGGGCCCGGATCGGGGGTCGGCGTTTCCTTCAGCACGCAGCCGGCGTAGTCGGGCGCAAGCTCCTCGACCCACAGGGCCCGCATCAGGTCAGTCTCCCCTCGATGGTCTCGCGCACCAGGCCGGCGATTTCGCGGCAGGCCACATCCGCCTCGGGCGCCACGCCGGTGAACGCGGTGTAGCCATGCGCCAGGGTGTCGTAGCAGCGATAGGCGATCGCCACGCCGGCCGCCTGCAGCCGTTTGGCGTAGGCTTCGCCCTGGTCGACCAGCGGATCGAAGCCGGCCGTGGCGATCACCGCCGGCGCCAGGCCCGACAAGTCCTCGGCCTTCAGCGGCGACAGCTTCGGATCCGCCGGATTGTCGTCGGGACCCATGTAGTGGCCCATGAACCAGGTCATCAGGGCGCGCGACAGCGGATAGGCGTCGGCGTAGGTGGTCATCGACTGGGTCTCGCTGGCCACGTCCACCGCAGGGTAGATCAAGAGCTGGAACGCGGGCTGCGGCTCGCCGTGGCGGCGCAGCTCCTGGCAGATCACCGCCGCGAAGTTGCCGCCCATGGAGTCGCCGCCGATGGCGACCGCGCCCTCGGGCGCGCCGAAGCGGCCGGCGTTCTCCCGGGTCCAGCGGTAGGCGTCGAGCACGTCCTCCAGGCCGGCGGGGAAGCGGTGCTCGGGCGCCAGGCGGTAGCCGACCGAGACCACCGGCGCGCGGGCGATGCCCGCCAGCATGGCGCAGAAGGCGTGGCAGGTGTCGAGATCGCCGATCGCCCCGCCGCCCATGTGGGCGTAGACGATGACCGGTGCGCGGGCGTCCTGATCGGCGGGGCGGTAGGCCCGGGCCGGCACGTCGCCGTCGCCGGAGTCGATGGAGAGGGTCTCGATGGCGACGCCCGGCTCCAGCCGGGCCTCCAGCGCGCGCAGCGCCTGGGCGCTGGCGAGGCGCGCTTCCGGCGGCGTCAGGCTTTCCAGCGGCGGCAGGCCGCGCGCCTGGTGGGCGAGGAACTGGAAGCGGGGGTCGAGCGTGCGGCCGCCCCGATAGGTGACGCCGCCTCCGGACAGCAGGCGCAGCACCGGCCGCGGCAGCGAGAGCAGGCCGCGGACCAGCGCCTTCTGCAGGGCGGGGTCGGCCATGCTCAAGACACCGCGGAGGGTCCGACCCTCGGCGCCGCGGCCACGCCGCCCAGAATCAGCCGCACACAGAATTCCGTCGCCCCGTCCACCTCGATCGGCTGGCGGCGCAACATCTCGTCGCCGACCTCGCGGGCGATGGCGATGCAGGCGGTGGCCAGGTAGTCGAGGTCGACGCGGGGCGCCAAGCCTCGCTCCATGACGTCGGCGAGCGCGCTGCGCACCTCGTCGTGCACGGCCAGGATCTCCGGCGTGGCGCGGGTGTAGGGCTCGGTCTCGGGCGCCTTCGACTCGCCCCAGGTCTGGTGTTCGGCCGCGATGAACTCGAAGTAGGCTCGCACCGCGCCGCGCAGGTAGGACTCGAAGTCGGTGGCCTTCAGGTATTCCGCGTGGAGGATCGGGCGGAAGCGGCGCGCGCCGTCGTCGGCCAGCGCCGCGATCACCTCCTCCTTGGACCGATAGTAGTTGTAGAAGGCGCCCACGGAGAGGCCGGTGCGGCGGATGATGTCGCGAACCGTCGCGGTCTCGAATCCGATCTCGCGGAACGCGGCGCGGGCCGCATCCAGGATGGTCTGGCGGTTGGCGAGCTTGGTCTGCTCGCGCTTGCCGGGACTGAGCAGGACGACTTCGGACATCCTCCCTAGGATCGGGCGCCGGCCCGGCGAAGTCCACCGCCCCGATAAGGGCGAAGGCGGAGCGATCAGGGCGGGGTGGGCACGCCGGGGTCGAGGTTCGACGAGTTGCACATCGCCACGCACTCGGCCCAGACCCGCCCGCAGTCCTCCGGGTGGTCGGTGGCGCGGCACACGTAGCCGTGGTCGGCGCAGGTGAGCCGGCAGGCCGACTCGTCCTCCTCCTGGGGCCACGGCGGCAAAGGCGTCGGCGTCGGACGCTGCGCCGCCGCCAGCTTCGACTCCTGTTCCGCCGGTTTCGGGGTCCGCGGCGAGTCGGGCGGGATCGGCGCCGCGGCCAACGCGATGGCGGGCGCGAGGACGATGAGCGGGACGAGTCGCCTGAGCATGCGGCGAGCATCGCCGCCGGGCGATTAAGCCGCGATTAACCACGCTGACATGGCGGTGAGGCTCACACGGTTCGTTTGGCGCGATCCTGCTCGTTGGCGCCGCGGATCGACGCGCGGGCTTGTTCCCATTGCTCATCGGTCCAATCGCGCAGCCGGTTGAAGCCGCCGCCGCCCGCATTCCAGCCGCCGCCGTCGATGGCGATGGTCTGGCCGTTCACATACTCCGAGAGCGGGTGGAGCAGATAGACGGCGAGGTTGGCGAGCTCGCGCATCTCGCCGACGCGCCCGAGCGGGCTGCCGGTTTCCTGGCGTCCGCCGCCGCTCCCGGCCGCGGTCCCGGGATTGAGCCGCGCCCAGGCGCCCTCAGTGGGGAAAGGTCCCGGCGCGATGGCGTTGAAACGCACCCCGCGGTTGCCCCACTCGGCGGCCAGCGACTGGGTCATGACGTTGAGACCGGCCTTCGACATCGCCGAGGGCACGGTGAACGGCCCGCCCGACCACACCCAGGTGGTGAGGATCGAGACCACCGAGGCCTTCTTCTTCTCGGCCAGCCAGCGCTTGCCGGCGTCCAGGGTCACGAAGAACGAGCCGCGGAAGACGATGTTGGCGATGGCGTCGAAGCCGCGGGTCGAAAGGTCCTCGGTGCGGCTGATGAAGTTGCCGGCGGCGTTGTTGACCAGGCCGGTGAGCGCGCCGCCGGCCCAGATCTCTTCCATCATGTCGTGGATCGCCTCGGGCACGCGAATGTCGCAGGCGATCGGCGTCACCTTGCCGCCGTGACGACCCATCAGGTCGTCGGCGGCCTCCTGCAACACGCCGCCGCGCCGGCCGCAGATGTAGACGTCGGCGCCCAGCATCACGCAGCCCTCGGCCATCTCCTTGCCGAGCCCGGTGCCGCCGCCGGTGATCAGGATGCGGTGCCCCTTCAGGAGCCCGGGCTTGAACATCAGGTCGTCAAGCGTCATGGCCATGGCGAAATCCTCCTCGTTTCGCGCCAGCAGGCGACCGTTACGCCGGGTCGGTCAAGCACCGCGCTTTGAGCCCCTAGCCAGCGTCAAGCGGGACTGGCCTGAAGTTGTCCACGAACAATCCGACCGCTCAGGCCGAGCAGGCTTCGCCGGCAAGGTTCAGGCGGTCTCCATCGCCCTGGCGCGCTCGACGACGCTCTGCACGTAGTGGCTGCGCGCGTCGAAGTCCTTGGCGATGTCGTTGTCGGCTTCCTGGAGGGCCTGAACGTCGGTGTCGGCATAGCCGATGATGCCCATGTCCTCGTAACCCTTGCGGATCGTCCGGCCCCAGAGTCCGATGTCCTTCACGATCGGCACGATGCGGGCGAACAGGGCCGAACGGAACTGCTGCATGAGCCCGGAGTCGTACATGTGCTCGGCGCAGCGCTCGGGATTGAGGCCCAGGGTCTTCCAGACCTCGACGGAGTCGAAGCGGTCGCGCATCAGGTAGCAGGCCTCGAGCAGGAACTGCTCGCGCTCGTCGCGCTCCTTCTGGGTCAGGGTGGGATAGTAGTCGCGCAGCGCCAGGCGCCCGAACGCCACGTGCCGGCTCTCGTCCTGCATCACGTAGGCGTTCACCGCCGCGGCCAGCGGGTTCTGGGCGTGGTCGCGGATCTGCTGGAAGGCGGCCAGCGCCAGGCCCTCGATCACCACCTGCATGCCGAGATAGGTCATGTCCCAACGGCTGTCGCGCAGCACCTGGTCGATCAGCTCCTGCAACGGCGGGGTCATCGGGTAGGCCACGCCGAACTTCTCCAGGAGGCGCTTGTAGCTCTCCACGTGACGCGCTTCGTCGATCACCTGGGTCGAGGCGTAGAACTTCGAGTCGATGTCCGGCACCTGGGTGACGATCTTGGCGGCGCAGATCAGCGCGCCTTGTTCGCCCTGCATGAACTGGCTGATCTGCCAGCCCTGGAAGTGGCGGCGCACCTTCGCCTTTTCTTTCGCCGGCATGCGCTCGTACTCGGCCATGCCGCAGATCGGCAGCATCTCCTCGGGCAGCTGCTCGGGGTTTTCCTCGTCGAGCTCCTGGGACCAGTCGATCCGCGTCTCCGCGTTCCACTGCATCTCCACGCCCTTGCGGTAGAGCCCCATCATGGTGGCCCGGCCTTCGTCGTAGTCCCAGTTGAAGGTGACGTTGAAATCCTGCGGGACGTTCCAGTTCGAGCCTTCCGGCGCGGGGAAGGGGTACTGGTCGGCGAGTTTCGGCATGGGGCGCTCCCTTGGTCTCCGTGGACGCCAGTACGAGCCCGAAAGCCCGCCGCGATCAACCCCTCACGAACAGCGCTCGATCAGCGCCATGGCCGCCGCCGGGGCGCGGACCTTGCCTTCGTGGATGATGAAGGCGAACACGTCGCGCGGCGCCTTCGCCGGGGCGAAGCTCGGATCGACGATCGGCAGGCCCTCGGGCGCGCCGCCCTCGGCCCAGGCGGCGAACCGCCCGGCCCAGGCGTCCAGCTCGGCCGGCGGATAGGCGGTGGGGATGGCGTCCTCGCCGGTTTGCAGCCGGACGTAGACGAAGTCGGCGGTGAGGTCGGCGATCTCGGGATAATGGCTGTGCTTGGCGTAGACGTTGGCGACGCCGTGCTTGCGGAGCAGCGCCGGATAGGCCGGGGTGCAGAAGCTGGCGTGGCGCGGCTCCAGCGCGTGGCGCAGCGGACGCCCGCCCAGCGTCTTTGGCAGCAACGAAAAGAAGCCGTCGAGGTCGGTTTCGTCGAATTTCTTGGTGTGCGGCAACTGCCAGAACACCGGCCCCAGTCGGTCGCCGAGCTCGCCCATTCCCTGCGCGAAGAACCGCTCCAGCGACTCGCCGGCGCTGGCGAGCTCGCGCCGGTTGGTGGTGAAGCGCGA
>DATJRL010000080.1:0-6464 GCA_035504785.1 Caulobacteraceae bacterium | reverse complement strand
GCCGCGCCTTGGGAAATTCATCGCCGAACGCCAGGGCCATGATCGCGCTCCATGCCGAATCAGAGCTCCCACGGAATCACGCCTTCACCGTCAATCCAAAATCACGCCACCGAGCGCGTTAACCCGAATGCACCGCCCTGGGGCGAGGAGAGTGAACGATTGACAGCGTCACGCTTCGCGACCAATACCCGCCGCTTTCTTGTCCCCGTACAGCCCGTGCGGGGATTTCTCGCTTTTGGGAGGCCGCCATGGCCGAAGGAGCTTCGCCGACCCCGCCGATCGACCACATCATGGGCGTGTACAACCGCGCCCCGCTGGCGTTCGAGCGAGGCCGAGGCTCCCGGCTCTACACGGCCGAGGGCGAGGAGTACCTGGATTGCCTGGCCGGCATCGCCACCACCGGCCTCGGCCACGCTCATCCGAAGCTGGTCGCGGCGCTCAAGGAGCAGGGCGAGAAGCTCTGGCACGTCTCCAATATCTTCCGCATCCCCGGCCAGGAGCAGCTGGCGGCCAAGCTCTGCGAAGCGACGGGGATGGACGAGGTGTTCTTCACCAACTCCGGCGCCGAGGCGATCGAGTGCGCTCTGAAAACGGCGCGCAAGCACCACTGGGCGAATGGCCAGCCCGAGCGGATCGAGATCATCGGCTTCGAGGGCTCGTTCCACGGCCGGACCTACGCCGCGATCTTCGCCGCCGGCAATCCGTCCTACACCGAGGGCTTCGGCCCGCCGCTGCCGGGTTACCGCACGCTGCCGTACGGCGACATGGCGGCGCTCGAGGAAGCGGTCACGAACGAGACCTGCGCCGTGCTCATCGAGCCGGTGCAGGGCGAGGGCGGGGCCCGAGCGCTGCGGGAGGCCGACCTCACCCGACTGCGCGAGCTCTGCACAGCCACCGGCACGCTGCTGATCCTCGACGAGATCCAGTGCGGCCTCGGGCGCACCGGCAAGCTCTTTGCCTACGAGTGGGCGGCGGACGTGAAACCCGACATCATGTGCGTCGCCAAGGCGCTCGGCGACGGCTTTCCGGTCGGGGCGTGCCTGGCGACCGCCGAAGCCGGCAAAGGCATGACCGTCGGTTCGCACGGCTCGACCTACGGCGGCAACCCGCTGGCGATGGCCGTTGGGCTGGCCTCGCTCGAGGAGCTGACCCGTCCGGAGACGCTTGCCAACGTCCGCCACATCACCGGCTACTTCGCCCAGCAGCTCTCCGGCCTGAAGGACCGCTTCCCGGACATCATCGCCGAGATCCGCGGCAAGGGCCTGCTGATCGGCTTGAAGCTCAACTCCAACAACCGCGACTTCATGGGCCTGGCGCGGGACGAGAAGCTGCTGATCGCGGGAGGCAGCGACAACACCGTGCGCCTCTTGCCCTCGCTGCTGATCAGTCGCGAGGAAGCCCGCGAGGCGGTGCAGAAGCTGGAGCGCGCCTGCGAGGCGGCGAGAGCCAAGGCCGCGGCATGAATTCGCCGCGGCATTTCCTCGACCTCTGGGAGATCGAGGCGGCCGACCTGCGCGCCATCCTCGACGACGCCAAATCCCGCAAGGCCGCCCGCGCCGGTTGGCCCAAGGGCCGCATCGACGCCGACGCGCCGGGTCGCGAGCGGGTGCTGGCGATGATCTTCCAGAAGAACTCGACGCGGACCTGGTTCTCGTTCGACGCCGCGATCCGCCAGCTCGGCGGGGACTCGATCATCTCCACCCACACCGACATGCAGCTCGGACGAGGCGAGACGATCGAGGATACGGCGCGGGTGCTCTCGCGCATGGTCGACGCGGTGATGATCCGAGCCAACCGTCACGAGGACGTGCGCACCTTCGCCGCCCATGCCAGCGTGCCGGTGATCAACGGGCTGTCGGATGCCAGCCATCCCTGCCAGATCGTGGCGGACCTGATGACCTTCGAGGAGCATCGCGGGGCGTTGGCCGGCAAGACGCTGGCCTGGGTCGGCGACGGCAACAACGTCTGCTCCAGCTTCATCCACGCCGCCCCGAAGCTGGGCTATGCGCTGAGGATCGCGACGCCCGCCGCCTACGCGCCCGATCGCCTCGACGTCGCCCGCGCCCTCGACCATCAGGGCCGTATCGAGGTCGGCGGAGATCCCCGCGCGGCGGTGGCCGGCGCCGACCTGGTCATCGCCGACACCTGGGTTTCCATGGGCGACACGGATGCGGAGGAGCGGATGTCTGCGCTGGAGCCGTTCCAGGTCGACGAGGAGCTGATGCGCCTGGCGGACCCGCGGGCGCTGTTCATGCACTGTCTGCCCGCGCACCGCGGCGAGGAGGTGACCGAGGGCGTCATCGACGGTCCGCGGTCGGTGGTCTGGGACGAGGCGGAGAACCGCGTCCACGCTCAGAAGTCGATCCTGGCCTGGTGTTTCGGGGCGATCTGACCCACCCCTCGCCTCAAAGGGTGGGGGCGCTTATATGCCGCTCGTGCCCCAACGAACCATCCCCCTCGACGACCTGGCCGCGCCGTTCCAGATCGATCATCAGCCCGTGCGCGGCCGGCTCGTGCGGCTGGGCGCGGCGATCGACGAGATCCTGACCCGACACGCTTACCCGGAGCCGGTCGCCAACCTGCTCGGCGAGACCTGCGCCCTGGCGGTGCTGGTGGGGTCGAGCCTGAAGTTCGAGGGCCGGCTGATCGTGCAGGCCCAAGGCAAGGGCGCGGTGTCCTATGTGGTCGCCGACTACGACACGGCCGGGGCGTTGCGAGGCTATTGCCAGTACGATCCGGAGCAGCTGACGGCGCTGGGCGGGGGTCGCGGCGGCTTCGCCGGGCTCGGCGCGCGCACGCTGCTCGGCGACGGCGTGTTCGTGATGACCATCGACCAGGGCCCGGACATGGAGCGCTACCAGGGCGTGACGCCGATCGAGGGCGAGACGCTCGCGCTTTGCGCGGAGCGCTACTTCGACCAGTCCGAGCAGACGCCGACGCGGGTGCGGCTGGCCGTGGGCCAGTCGGACGACGGCTCGGGCCTGCGCTGGCGGGCGGGCGGCCTGTTGATCCAGAACATCGCCGAGGATGAAGCCCGCGGCGCGACCGCCGAGGCTTGGCGCGAGGCGCAGTTCCTGTTCGAGACCGTCGGCGAGGACGAGCTGATCGACCCGACCCTCAGCCCCGAGACGCTGCTCTACCGCCTGTTCCACGAGCGCGGCGTGCGGCTCTTCCCGGCCCGACCGCTAAGGGCGTTCTGCCGTTGTTCGGAGGACGGGATCGTCGCCGTGCTCAAGGCCTTCGGCGCCGACGAGCGCGCCGAGATGGTCGAGCCGGACGGGCGCATCCACGTCACATGCGAGTACTGCTCGCGGGTCTACAAGGTCGAGCCCGAGGCGGTGGATTAGTCCCCTCTTCCCCCTCTGGGGGAAGTGGCCCGAAGCGCCGAAGGGGCCACCGGCGGAGGCCCCCTCAGTCGCTCCGCGACAGCTCCTCCCGAGGGGGAGCAGAAGCTAAGCCGCGTCCAGCGCCTGCTCCACGTCCCGGGCCAGATCGCCGGCGCCTTCGAGGCCGATGGAGACGCGCACCCAGCCGGCGGTCAGGCCGATCTCCAGGCGTTGCTCCTCCGGCATCGCCCGGTGGGTGGTGGTGCTGGGGTGGGTGGCCATGGAGCGGGCGTCGCCGAGGTTGTTGGAGATGCTCACCAGCCGCAGCGCGTTCAGGAAGTTGAACGCCTGCTCGCGGCCGCCAAGGTCGAAAGCGATGAGGTTGCCGCCGCCGATCATCCGGTTGCCGCCGCCGGTGAACTGGCGCCTGGCCACCTCGTGCTGGGGGTGGTCCGGGCGGCCGGGGTAGCGGGTGGCCTTCACCTTCGGATGCGCGGCGATACGGTCGGCGAGCGCCGCGGCCGTGGCGCTGGCGGCGCGGACCCTCAGATCGAGCGTGGTGAGGCCGTTCAGCAGCACCCAGGCGTTGAACGGCGACAGCGCCGGACCGGTATGGCGGATGAAGTCGCGATAGGCCTCGTCGAGCAGGGCGTTGGCGCCCAGCACAGCGCCGCCCAGCACCCGGCCCTGTCCGTCGATGTGCTTGGTGGCCGAATAGACCACGATGTCCGCGCCCATGGTCAGCGGCTTCTGGTAGATCGGGGTGGCGAAGACATTGTCCACCACCACCTTGGCGCCGATCTCCTCGGCGATCGCCGCGACGGCGGCGATGTCGGTGATCTCCAGAAGCGGATTGGCCGGGCTCTCGATGAAGAACAGCTTGGTGTTCGGCCGCGCCGCCGCGCGCCACGCCGCCGTATCCGCCGCATCGACGAACGTCGTCTCGATCCCGAAGCGCGGCGCCCAGTTGTTGAGGATCCAGCGGCAGGAGCCGAACAGCGCCTTGCCGGCCACCACATGGTCGCCGGCCCGCAGCAGGCCGGTGAGCGCCAGATGCACCGCCGCCATGCCCGAGGCCGCGGCGCGGCAGCCTTCCGCGCCCTCCAGCAGCGCCAGTCGCTCCTCGAACATCTGGGTCGTGGGGTTGCCGTAGCGCGAGTAGATGTAGCCGGGATTGCTGCCCGCGAAGCGCGCGTCGGCGGCCTCGGCGGTCTCGTAGAGGAAGCTCTGGGTCAGGTAGAGCGCCTCGGCGGTCTCGCCATACTCGGAGCGCATGGAGCCGCCGCGCACCAGCCGGGTGGGCACTTCCCAATCCTTCGGATCGTCGGTCATCGCGGGGCTCCTCGTGAGGGAAGCGCGGGATAGAGGGGCTTAGGCGAAGATTCAACAGCCCTGTCCGACTCCTCACCCGCAAAGCGGGGGAGGTGTCACGCCCCCGGGTCCGACCGCAGGTCGGCCCGAGGACAGGCTCCGCGTGACGGAGGGGGCGTTGGCCGGTTGCCCCCTCCACCATGCTTCGCATGGTCCCCCTCGCCCGTTTCGCTTCGCTTCACGGGTGAGGAGCAGGGTAGACTCCTTGCCCCGACTCCCTCAGCCCCGTAAGTCTCGCCGTCCCATGAGCGCCGGCATCTTGCCCAGCCAGTCGATCGACGCGCTGATCGCGACGGGCGCGATCGCGGCCGGCCGTCCCTTCGATCACGACCAGGTGCAGCCAGCCAGCCTCGACCTGCGGCTCGGCGCGCGCGCCTGGCGGGTGCGGGCGTCGTTTCTGCCCGGGCTTGGCCGCAAGGTGGCCGAGCGCATCGCCGACGTGGCCATGCACGAACTCGATTTGAGCGGCGGCGGCGCGGTGCTGGAGCGCGGCTGCGTCTATATCGCCGAGATCGCCGAGCGGCTCGCCTTGCCCGCCGGGATCGCCGCGCGCGCCAACCCGAAGAGCTCGACCGGGCGCATCGACGTCTTCGTCCGCGCGCTCACCGATCACGGCGCCTCGTTCGACGACATCGCCGCGGGCTACGAGGGGCCGGTGTACCTCGAGATCGCGCCGCAGACCTTCTCGGTCCTGGCCCGCGCCGGCACGCGGCTCAACCAGCTGCGGCTGAAAGAGGGCGATCCACCGGCCCTCTCGGTGCGCAGCGTCGGCGTCGATCTTTCCGCCGCGGTCGCCGGCTATCGCGCCCGCCGCCACGCCGGGGTCATCGATCTCGACCAGGAAGGCGGCCACGATCCCCGCGACTTCTGGGAGCCGCTGGAGCCGAGGCGCGGCGAGCTGCTGCTCGATCCCGGCGAATTCTACATCCTCGCCTCCAAGGACCCGATCGAGATCCCGGTGATGGAGGCCGCGGAGATGACGCCGATCGATCCGGCGGTGGGCGAGTTCCGCGTCCACTACGCCGGCTTCTTCGACCCCGGTTTCGGATGCGCGGAGACCGACAGCGTCGGCTCCCGGGCGGTGCTGGAGGTGCGCAGCCACGAGACCCCGTTCCTGCTCGAGGACGGCCAGATCGTCGCGCGCCTCGTCTACCAGCCGCTGACGCTCCGCCCCGCGCGCCTCTACGGCCAGAACGGCTCGCACTACGCCCGCCAGGGACTGAAGCTATCCAAGCATTTCAGAGCTTGGCGCTAAACGGGGCGGTCGCGTCCAGAAACTCGGGCGTCGACTCCAGCGACGGGATGTAGGTCGGCGGTCGGCGGGCGTGGGTCGCCTGCTCGAAGGCGTAGCCGATCTGTAAGAGCCGCGCCTCGCTCCAGGCCGGACCCAGGAAACCGATCCCCACCGGCAGGCCGCGCACCAGGCCCATCGGCACGACGAGGTTGGGATAGCCGGCGATGGCGGCCAGCGACGACGCCCGCCCGCCGTGACCGCCGCCGCCGGCGCCCCAGTCGATCCGCGCGGCCGGGCCGTAGGCTGGAGCGATCAGGGCGTCGAGGTCGTATTCGGCGACCAGCCTGTCGATGCCGTCCGCTCCGGCCGCGCGCTGGGAGTCGGCGCGGGCTTGCAGGTAGTCGGGGTCGGTAAGGCCGGCGGTCGCTTCGGCCCGCTCGAAGGTCTCCTGCCCGAACAGGGCCAGTTCGCGCGGGTTCGCCCGGTTGAACGCGATGAGGTCGGCGAGGGTGCGCGCCGTCACCGTGGGCGGC
>DATJRL010000079.1:0-13443 GCA_035504785.1 Caulobacteraceae bacterium | reverse complement strand
CGCTGCCGATCTGCGGGTGCCAGAGCGCCCAGAGTGAAGCGAACTCGGTGGGAATGTTCAGCGCGCCTTCGAGCGAGATCACGGCGCGAAAAGCGTCCGGATGGCGCAGCGCCAAGTCGAGCGCCAGCAGTCCTCCCACCGAGCATCCCATGAACACCGGTCGCTCCAGCGCCAGGGCCGAAGCGAGGCCCAGCGGCACGGCCCGCAACGATTCGCCGGTCAGCCGGTATTCGCTCGCCCACCATTTCGCACCGGTCGGCGGCAGCGACTTGCCGTGGAAGGGCAGGTCGTAGGCGATCAGCCGGAAGTGGTCGGTGATCGCTCTGCACTCCATCAGGTGCCGCCACTGCGCGCCATGACAGCCGGCCGTGTGCTGCAGCAGCATCGGGATGCCGGACCCGGCTTCCTCGAAATAGATTCGGTGGTCTTGCCCCAGGATGTCGAGGTGCACGTAGCGGCCGAGCGGCGCGTCGAAGGTCCCGGCTGGCTTTGCCGGCGGCGGAGGCGGCTGGGCGCTTGGGGACCGTAGCAACTCGATCGCCCGCGCCACGGCGGGATAGTACTGCGCATAGAGGACGCGGTCGGCCTCGAGGCGCATGCGTCCGGTCCCAATCATCAGGCTGACGTCGTTGCCGAACCTCGGCGGGACGGCCGCGGTGAGTTCGGCCCAGACGTCGGCCTCGGCGGCGAGGCTGATGACGCCCGGCGCGCCTTTGTCCGGATCGCCAGCCGCGATCTCGCCGGCGACCAGCGCGACCCCGACTGAGCGGCCAGGCTGCTCCAGCCGCAGCCCACCGGTCCAATGTCGTGCGGCCAGGCAAAACTCGCCATCGGCGGCGCAGAGGCCGGCGAAGGCGGTCGAGGTGAGGCGTTTATCCCAGGGCATTGGTCGCTCCCTGCTGCCGCCCCAGCCTAGGCCCTTATCAGTCGATGTGCAGATCGCTCGCCACCATCTGGAACCCCAGCCGCGCGGCCACCCGGCGCGACGCGGCGTTCTCCCACGACGTGCTGTAGAACGGCGTCGCCCCCAGCGCCTGCACCGCATGCGCCCAGGCCGATACGGCGACCAGTGCGTGGCCGCGTTGACGATGGTCGGGATGTGTCTCGACCCCGGCGCAGTGCACAGCAGGTGACATCCGGACGCTGGCGCAAATCGAAACGGCTTTTGCGTCGTGCGCCACTGCGATGAAGGGGCGGCGGTGTGGCGCGTCATCCAGCCAATCGTCGAAGGAGCCGCGCAGCAGACCGACGTTGTCGGCGTTGATTTCGAGCGTCGGCCCGAGCCGCCGAGCGGGATGCAGCATTGCGAACGCTGGGCCGGACCATACGGCCCGCACGGGGGCCTGCGCCGCCCACGCCTCTACCAGGCGATCCAGCCCGGCCGGCGGCCCTTGGACGTCTGGCGCCCAGGTCAAGGAGGCGGCGATGTCTTTAGTCCGGCGCGCCAGGTCAGCCGGCACATCCCTCCGGAAGCGGATCAACGGGCCATCGGCGGTCTGCATCAGGTGGAACCGCGGCGCTGGCCGCCGGTCCCACTCGTTGGTGCAGACCATGTGGCCTTCGGACGTCTCGTAGAGGGCGTCCAGCCGCTGTGCGAGCAACCCCGCCGGGACGGTGGTCTGAGAGGCTCAGTCGGTCAGCTCCAGCCGCCAGCGGATCATCTCGCCCTCTTCGTCGTCATGACCGCGGCCGGTCTTGAAGAAGCCGTTGGCGGCTAGCACGCCCTGCGAGGCGAGGTTGCCGACCGCGGTCTCTGCGATCAGAGCGCTCACCCGAGGGTCGTCACGCGCCGCGGCAATGATCAGCCCCGAAGCCTCTCGCGCGTAGCCGCGTTGGCGGCGAGAGGGTGCGACACCGTAGCCGACCTCAACGACGCCGCGCGAAGTCGGCGGCCATTTGTAGCCGCAGGTTCCAACCACCTCGCCGTCGGCGACCATCAGCCACATTCCGCCGCCGCCCAGCTTCGGCAGCGTGCGCCTCAGCCAGCGCAGGATGGGGGGCGCATCGATGCCCCCGGGGGGCAGGCGCAGGCCGTCGGGCGCGTCGCCTTCGCCAAGCATCCAAGCGTAGTGGGCGTCGGTGGCGGGAAGCAGGGTCAGCATCACCACTCTCCTCGCTTCGACTTCACATGCGCCCGCGCCGCCTTGTGGACCCCGATCCAGTGGCGGCGGTAGGCCTCGCGGGCGACGCGATCTTCCTTGCGCTCCTGGTGCGCCAACTCGCGCTGCAGCTTCTGGAAGCTCTTCCACCGGCCCGGATCGAGACGCTCGTTCTCGATCGCCTCGCGCACCGCGCAGCCCGGCTCGTTCCCGTGGCCGCAGTCGGCGAACCGGCAGGTTTCCGCCAGCGCTTCGATATCCTCGAAGGTCGCCGAGAGCCCGTCGCCGGCGTCGATCAGGCCAAGCTCGCGCATCCCAGGGGTGTCGAGGATCAGCGCGCCGGAGGGCAGGCGGATCAGCTCGCGGTGCGTCGTGGTGTGCCGCCCATGCGCATCGGCTTCGCGAATGGCGGCGGTCGCCATCAACTCCTCGCCGGCCAGCGCATTGACCAGGCTCGACTTGCCGACGCCGGATGAGCCCACCAGCACCGCCGTCTCGGCCGGCCGCAGGTGCTCGGCGAGCGCGTCCAGCCCCTCGCCGGTGAGCGCCGACACCGCCAGCACCGGTGCGCCGAAGGCCACCGCCTCGGCTTCCGCGATTTCGGCCTCGGCGTCCTCGGCGAGATCGCACTTGGTCAACACCACCACGGGCCTCGCGCCGCTCTGCCAGGCGGCGGCGAGGTAGCGTTCCAGGCGTCGGGCGTTCAGGTCGGCGTTCATCGAGGCGACGAGAAGCGCCACGTCGACATTGGACGCCACCACCTGCTCGGTCGCGGTGGTGAAGGCGGCCTTGCGCACGAAGGCGGTGCGGCGCGGCAGCACGGCGTGGATGGTCGCCGCGTGTTCCGCCGGCCGGGCGGCGGCGGCGACCCAGTCGCCGACGGCCGGATAGCCGCCGCTCTCGGCCTCGTGGGCGAGGCGGCCGGAGATCTGGGCGGCGAGTTCGCCCGCGTCGGTCACGAGCCCATAGAGCCCGCGCTGCTGGACGACGACGCGCCCGGGAAGGAGGCCCTCCGCCGCGAAGCGGGCGAAGGCTTGCTGGAGCGCATCGCTCCAGCCGTAGGATTGGATCAAGGAAGGTCCTCGAGTTCGGCGTTTGCTGCTTCGGCGCCGAGAAGGACGGGGCGTTCTAGCCGCGCGACCTCAAGGCGCCACGGAAGGTGGCGTGATCAAGCACAGTCATCGCGTAACCCTCCTTTCCGGGCTGAGATCGATGCGAGGCAGGGTAGGCGGCCAAGCCCGCGGCGTCAACGCGACCACATCGAGCGGGCAGGGCGACGGAGTCCTTCCGGTTCGTCCGGGGTGACATCGGCAGGGCCCGCCGCGAGCCGACCAAACAGCTTGTCGACCCGGATCCCCTCGCCCTGCTCGCGATGGTGCGACCGCAACAGGCTCACTCTCCGGGATTTCATTGGCCGCTCGCGAGGCTGGCCATTAGCCTCGCGCTCATGCATCGCCGAATCTTCCTAGCGCTCGCCGCCGCGAGTCTCGCCTCCCGCGGCGTGGCCGAAGCGCCTCCCGTCGCGGTTCCGGCCCCGCCGCCGCCGCTGCAGCCGTCCGACCTGCTCGGCGCGGTCGGCGATCCGGCCTTTCTCGCCTGGCTCAACGGCTTCTATGCCCGCGAGCTCGCGCAAGGCTGGTCGACGACGGTGCTCGCCCAAACCCTTACCGGCCTGGCGCCGGATCCCCGCGTCCTCGTTCGCAACGCCTCGCAGCCGGAGTTCTCCCGGCCGATCAGCGACTATGTGGCGCGCAACGTGACGCCGGGCGTCGTCAGCCTCGGTCGGGCCAAGCGCGACGGCGTCGCCGACTTCGCCCGCATCGTCGAGACCTACGGCGTTCCGGCGGACGTGCTCACGGCGATCTGGGCGATGGAGTCGAGCTTCGGCTCGTACCAGGGCGACATGGACGTGGTCCGCTCCCTGGCGACGATGGCGGCCGAGGATCCGCGCCGGAAGGAGTGGGCCGAGACGGAGCTCGAAGCGTGCATCAAGATCGTCGGCTCCGGCGCGGCCGCGCGAGGCCAGCTGAAGGGCTCCTGGGCCGGCGCCATGGGCCAGACCCAGATGGAGCCCTCGACTTTCCTGACCACGGCGGTCAGCGCCAGCGGGACCGGCAAACCCGACATCTGGAACTCCAGCGCCGACGCGCTGGCGTCGGCGGCCAACCTGCTCTTGAAGGCAGGCTGGCGGCGCGGCCAGACGTGGGCGCGGGAGGTGCTGCTGGCGCGCAACTTCGATGTCGGTCTCAGCGAGGGGCCGAAGCAGCCGCCCCCCTGGTGGGCGGACAAGGGCGTCTCCCGAGCCGACGGGCGCCCCTGGTCGCCAGAGGACGCGACGGCCGAGGCGCAGCTCATTCTGCCCGCTGGCGCGTCGGGGCCGGCGTTCCTCATCTTCCCCAACCATTTCGTTATCCGAACCTACAACAACTCCCTGGCCTATGCGCTCAGCGTCGGCCTTCTGGCCGACGCGCTCGGCGGCCGATCGGCGCTGGCGACGCCGTGGCCGAAGGAGGTTCCGCTCTCGCTGGAGGACCGGATGGCGTCGCAGGCGGCGCTCGCGCGGCTGGGGTACAATCCCAGTTCGCCGGACGGCTTCATCGGCCTGGCCACCCGGCAGGCCCTCCGCGCCTGGCAGCGCGACCAGCAGCTGCCGCCGGACGGCTATCTGACGCCAGCGTTGGTCGCCCGTCTGAAGGCCGCGACGAAGGGCGGCGTCACCTAGCTCCGGCGGCCCGCATGCATCGCCGCACACGAGCGATTAATCATTAACGACGATGCTGATTTCCGAGCGTCACCGCCGGCGCCTTGGGGTCTCCGAACAGCCGCATGTTCCCGATCATTGGCATCGTGTTGCTGTTCGCGCTGGTGTTCGGCAGCTTCCTGATCTCCGGCGGCAACATGGCGGTGATCATCGAGGCGCTGCCGCATGAGATGATGTGCATCGCCGGCGCGGGCGTCGCGGCCTTCCTGATCTCCAACTCCATGGACGTGATCAAGGCGACCGGCGGCGGCTTCTCCAAGGTGTTCGGCGGGCCGAAGTGGAAAGCGGGCGACTATCGCGACCTGCTCAGCCTGCTGTTCCTGCTCACCAAGACGATGAAGTCGAAGGGCGTGATCGCGCTGGAGAGCCATATCGAACGGCCCGGCGAGAGCACCATTTTCTCGCGCTACCCCAACATCATGAAGGACCACTTCGCCGTCGACTTCATCTGCGACACGCTGCGGATGATGACCATGAACCTGGAGGATCCGCACCAGGTCGAGGACGCGATGGAAAAGCAGCTCGAAAAGCATCACCACGAGGCCGTCGCCCCGTCCGCCGCCCTGCAGACCACCGCCGACGGCCTGCCGGCCCTCGGCATCGTCGCGGCGGTGCTCGGCGTCATCAAGACCATGGGCTCGATCACCGAGCCGCCCGCGGTTCTGGGCGCGATGATCGGCGGGGCGCTGGTCGGCACCTTCCTCGGGGTGTTCCTGGCCTATGGCCTGGTCGGCCCAATGGCGTCGCGGATGAAGGCGGTGGTCGAGGAAGAAGCCAGCTTCTACAGGATCATCCAGGCGGTTCTGGTGGCGCACCTGCACGGCAACGCCGCCCAGATCTCGGTCGAGATCGGCCGGGGCAACGTGCCGTCGGCCGCCCAACCCAGCTTCCTCGAGCTCGAAGAAGCGCTGGGCGCCATCCCCAACGAGCCGTAAGTCGCGCCCCGCGAGACGTCGGCGCGCGAAAAGTGATCACGCGGCCGTGAACTCGCTCTTGCCTTGGATCGCGAACTCGTCATATTGCGCCCCAGCGTCGCGACTGGCGCTGCAACCTCTTTCCACTTGGGACCAGGAACAATGACCTCCGGAACGCTTCGCTCCATCCTGATCGTTGGCGCCGCCATCGCTGCCGTGTCCGTCGCCGCTTGCAACAAGGGCGCTGCGAACACCGCCGAAAACACCGCGGCGGGTTCCGACGCCAACGCCGCGATGGCCTCGACGAACACTGAGTCGAACACGGCCATGGCCGCGAACGCCGCCTCCAACGACGCCTCGGCGACCGCACCAATGTCGGCGCCGGCCTCCAACGGCCAATAAGTTTCGAGCGCAACCGCGCCAAGACCGGAAGGGCCGCCCCGCTCGGGCGGCCCTTTTGCTTTGGGCTATAGGTCCTCGCCATGGACGAGCGCCCAGCGATCTTCGATGACGATGGCCCGCCGCGCTCGCGCCGCTTCGGCGACGTTTATTTCTCCCGCGAAGGCGGCCTGGCGGAGGCCCGGGTGGTGTTTCTGGCTGGTTGCGGGCTGCCGGAGCGTTGGGCCAACCGCCGCCGCTTCACCGTGGCCGAGCTGGGCTTCGGGACCGGCCTCAACATAGTCGCCATGCTCGAGCTCTGGCGCCGCGCAAAGCCGCCAGCGGCTCGCCTCTCCATCTTCTCTGTTGAAGCCGAGCCGCTGACCGCCGAGGAAGCGGAGCGGGCGCTGGCGGTCTGGCCCGACCTCGCGCCCCTGGCCGCGCCCTTGCTCGCCCGCTGGCCGGGCCGTCGCGCCGGATTTCACCGCGTCGAACTGCCGGAGTTCGATGCTTGCCTCGACGTGGCGGTGATGGATGCGGCCGCGGCCCTGGACGCCTGGGATGGCCGCGCCGACGCCTGGTTCCTCGATGGCTTCGCCCCGGCGAAGAACCCGGACATGTGGTCGCCGTCGCTGATGCGGTCGGTCGCCGAACGCTCCGCCCCAGGCGCCCGCGCCGCCACCTACACTGTCGCCGGCGACGTGCGGCGCGGACTTGCCGCGGCGGGATTCGAAGTGATGCGACAGCCGGGATTCGCGGGCAAACGGCACCGGCTGGAAGCGCGGCTCCCGGGCGGGCCACGGCCGGATCTCGCGCCGCCGGAACGCGCGCCGTCGGTGGCGATCGTCGGCGCCGGGATCGCCGGCGCGGCGCTGGCCCGTGCGTTCCGCGTGCTCGGGGTCGAGCCCCGCGTTTACGAGGGACGCGGCGCCGGCGCCGGAGCATCGGGCAATCCGGCGGCGTTGGTCACTCCGCGGCTGGACGCGGGTCTCGGGGCGCCGGCCCAGCTCCATGTGCAGGCGTTCGCGACGGCGGTGCGCCTCTACACGACCTTGGGCGGCGCGGTGGTGGCGCGCGGTGTCTGGCAACTCGAGGCGGGGCCTCGCGACGCGGCCCGCTTCGCCAGGATCGCCGGCAGCGATCTCTTCGAGCCTGGAGCGCTGGTGGTGGCGAGCGCCGAGGCGGTCGGCGCCGTTCTGGGCGAGCCATCGCCGCCTGGGCTGAGCCTGACCGACGCGCTGGTCATTGCGCCAGAAGCCGCGCTGGCGGCTTGGCTGCGCGACGTCGAGCCGTGCGATGTGGCGGCGCTGGAGCGAGCCCGCGGCGGCTGGCGGTTGCTCGACTCGGCCGGCCTGGTGCGGGGCGAGGCGGAGGTGGTGTGCCTGGCGTCAGGCCACCGCCTCGCCCAGCTGTGGCCGGCGGCGCCAATCCAGCCGGTGCGCGGGCAGCTGACCTGGACGGCCGAGGGCGCGGCCGCCGCGGCGGCTTGGGGGGCCTATGTCGCACCCAACGCCGGCGGCGGCCTGATCTTCGGCGCGACCCACGACCGAGACGACGCCGATGACGCGTGGCGGGCCGAGGACGACGCCCGAAATCTGGCCGCGCTGGCGCGCCGGCTTCCCGCCCTCGCCGCCCGCGTGAGCGCCGGTCCGCTTCAAGGCCGCGCCTCGGTGCGCGCGACGACGCCGGACCGGCTGCCGCTGGCGGGCGAGGCCGCACCTGGCCTGTTCGTGCATGGCGGCTTCGGCGCCCGAGGCTTTACGCTCGCGCCCCTCCTTGCGGAGCATGTCGCGGCCCGGATTCTGGACGTTCCCTCGCCCCTGCCGCGCGCCCTTTCGCGGCTGGTCGATCCTGGCCGCTTCGCCGAACGCGCCCGTCGCAAAGCCGGCTTGGTGGCGGCCCGCGACCCGTTGTAGAATCCACCCCGGGGATACGAGGGACAGTGGTCACCAGGTTGGAGTTATCGTGCTCATGAAGGTTCTCGCCCCGGTCAGTCTCGCCCTCGCCGCGACGCTGGCCCTCGCCGCCTCCGCCGGCGGCCAACCCGCGCCGGCAAAGCCCGCCGCCAAGCCCGCGCCATCCTGCTTCTGGGTCCGCGACGTCAATGGCTTCAACGCGCCCGACGACAAGACGCTCTACGTGCGCGTGGGCGTAAGCCAGATCTACAAACTGAGCCTGTTCGGCAACTGCATGGAGATCGGTTGGGTGCACCATGTCGGTCTGGCGACACACGGCATGAGCGACATCTGCGAAGGCACGAACCCGGCCGTCGACGTGATCGATCGCGAGCTCGGCGTCGGCCGCGAACGCTGTCCAGTGACGGATGTGCAGAAGCTCACGCCCGAACAAGTGGCAGCGCTGCCCAAGAGCCAGCGCCCGTAAGGAGCTTTCCCGGGACGCGCCGCTTCGCCATAAGGCGCGGATGCGGATCGAAGAGATTTTGGGCGCGGCGCCCGTCATGCCGGTGGTCACCATCGACGACATGGCCAAGGCCGCGCCACTGGCGCGCGCCCTGGCGGCCGGCGGGCTGCGCGCCATCGAGGTGACGCTGCGAACGCCGCGGGCGCTGGAGGCGGTGCGGATCATCGCCAGCGAGGTCCCGGAGGCGTTGCCGGGCGTCGGCACCGTGCTGAGCACCCAGGACCTCGAGGCGGCGGCGGCCGCGGGCGCCAGGTTCGCCGTCTCGCCGGGCGCAACGCCCGCGCTTCTGGCCGCCGCGCGCGATCAGGCGCTGCCCTACCTGCCGGCCATCGCAACGGCCAGCGAGTTGATGGCGGCGATGGAGGCTGGCTTCCAGGTCTGCAAGTTCTTCCCGGCGTCGTCGTCCGGCGGGGTCGGGGCGCTGAGGGCGTTTGCCGGGCCGTTCGCCTCGGTGCGCTTCAACCCCACCGGCGGCATCGATGCGGCGAGCGCGTCCGCCTATCTCGCCTTGCCAAACGTGCTCTGCGTAGGCGGTTCCTGGGTCGCGCCGGCCGACGCCATCGCGGCCGGCGACTTCGCGCGAATCGAGCGGTTGGCGCGCGACGCGGCGGCGCTTCGCCGGTAGCCGACGCGGTTTCGCGTACGTCAGTACGGGAAGTGCGGAACCAGCATCTGGCTCTGGGAGACGCCAGGTCCAGGGGGCGGCGCCCACTCGCCGTGGAAGGTGAACTCGAGGGTCGTGCAGAGTCGGGTCGGACCGCCTTTCGGGTCGTCTCCGATGACCTGGATGCGCAGCGGCCGCGATTCGACCATGCGACTGAACGCGAGCCAGGCCTGGGTCGAGCCCGGACAGAAGGCGTGGATCAACTCGGCGCCCTGTGCGTCCGTCTTCACCGCGTAGAGGTCGCGTTCCTGCGCGTGCGACCCGATCAGGCGATTGAGGCCGCCGTGACCCAGCACGTGCTCGTCGACCGGCTTCAAGTCCGCGCTCGCCTCCCCTTCCGTCGAATGGATGCGCAGGACGGTGGTGAAGATGAGCCGCTGGTTGAACTCGAAGGTGAGATCGCCGGCGACCCGGCGCGTCAGGGAGTTGGCCGGATCGTAGGAGAAGATGCGTACTTTCGCCGCGGCGGGGGTGACGAGCGCGAGGACGAAGAGAACACCAATGAGCGACCGCAACCGCATGAGACCCTACCGCAACCGAAGCAAACCGACGTCGCCGTCGAAACTGACCAGCCGCCACACGCCCTGTTCGTCGGCGAAGGTGATGAGGCACGGACCGCCGTGGCGCTTGGCCGCGCAGACGCGGCCATCGCCGAGAGGCCGCAACGCGCTGGCGATCACGAACTCGCCCGGGATCGGCGTGTCCGGCTTATAACCGTAGTACTCCGCCACCTTGCGGAACACGTCCGGGCGCAACAGCGCTTCGCCGGCGAGCCGCGCCAGCGGACCGGCCAGGGCGGCGCCGACGCTGCGGGTCGTCTCGCTCTGGTTCGGGCCCTGCGTTCGCTCGAGGATCCGACTTTCCAACTGCTGTTCGAGGGCGCTGCGGTCGACATGGGCGTCGAAGGCGGCGCGGTCGTCGTCGCGGATCGCCACGAGCAGCGCGTGGACGTCGCCGGCCGCGCTGACGCGCTCGGCGGTGGCGCAGCCGCTGGCCGACAGCACCGCCAGGACGCCCAGCAGCGAGGTCCAACGCTGACGTGGAAGCTTCATGGCGGCCTTGTGCCCCGAGGCCATGGCGACCTCAAGGCCTGCGCCGCCTCGGAGCGGGTTGCGGGGGTCAGTTCGCCGCGGCCGCGGCCGCGGCGGCGGGCGTGGTCGGCGCCCCGTGGCGCACGACGTGAGGCGTCACCACGATGTAGAGTTCGGTCTTGGATTTCGTGTAGCTGCGGTAGTTGAAGATCTCGCCCAGGCCCGGCAGCGCGCCCAGGCCCGGCACCTTGGTGGTGCTTTCGATGTCGCTGTCCTGGGTCAGGCCGCCGATCACGAAGGTGTCGCCGTCGTGCACGCTGGCCGAGGTCTCCGCCTCGCGCTGGCTGATGGTGGGATAGCCCTGGGAGGTCCCGGTCACCGACGAGACGACGCAGAACACATGGCTGGTCACGAAGCCGTCGTCGCTGACCCGGGGCGCGATCTGCAAGGTCACGCCGACGTTCACGTACTGCACCTGCTGCGACACCGCGTTGACGCCGGAGAGGGCGATCGAGGTCAGGATCGGCAGCGCGTCGCCGGTGATGATCTTCGCGGCGCCGCCGCTCTGCGCCGAGATCTGCGGCTTGGAGACGATGCGGCCATGCCCCGCCTCCACCTGTGCGTAAATGGCCGCCTGCAGCGCCACGCTGGTCAAGGGCTTGGTGCTGGTTTGGCCGGACGGGATGAAGGCGCCGGTCTGGAAGGTGGCGACGCCGATCTGGTTGCTGGTGTTGTTGAAATCGAGGCCGACGTCCTTCGCGCCCGTTTCATCGAGTTCCACGAACACCGTCTCGAGCAGCACGCTCTCCACCGGCACGTCGATCTCGGCGATCTTCTCCTTGAGGCGGGCGATGCGCTCGGGACTGCCCTTCAGGATGATGGCGTTCAGCCTCCGGTCGATGGCGATGGCGTCGTCCACCGACTGCGCCAGCGGATCGCTCGACGCCTGGGTGTTCTGCGGCGGCGGCGTGTAGTTCGAGCCGTTGATGCCGGCCGAGCCGAACGCCGGCTCCTGGGGCGTGAAGGCGTCGTTCGACTTCACCGTCTGGCCGTCGGTGAGCAGGCCCACGACCTCGCTGACGTCGGCGTAGCGGAGCAAGACGATCTCGAACCCGTCGTCGCCCGGCGGCCGATCCTCGGCTTTCGGCAGCGCGGCGGGCGGCGCCGCGGCGACCGCCTCCGTCGCCCCCGCGGGCGACAGGGCGAGGCTGATGACGGTGGCCCCGACCGGCGTCGCCTCGATGTGGGTGCGGCCGCCGACGCTCAGGTGCAGCACCAGAACCGAGCCGTCCTGCTCGTAGTCGATTTGGCGCAGCAAGCCGTGGCTCGACGGCGTGGGCGCTACAGGGCCGCGAGTGGACAGCGCCAGCGCGATCGACGGGTGATCCGTGTCGTTGCCCACGATCTGGAACCGCGGCGCGACGGGCGTGAAATTGAGCAGCGCCACCGTCTGGCCGCCCCCTGATACCGCCGCGGTGACGGCGGTCAACGTCGAGGGCTGCGGGGAGGGCAGGGTGATGTCGGCGCTGGCGGACGCCGCCAGCGAGGCGCCGAGACAAAGGCAGAAGGTTGCGGCCCAGCGTGCGAGCGATGGCATGACCGCGCTAGAAGGCGCCGAGTCGGGCCGCCCGGGGAGGGCCTTTGGCGCGACTCGCGACACTTTGCCAAGGAAAGGGCGAGGCTAGAACCCCGACGAGCCGTTCGGCGTACCTAGCCCGGTCGGACCGTTGTATCCGACTTCGCCGTTGCAGAAGTAGGGGACCGAGCAGGAGCCGTTGCTGCCGGACGTCACGTTGTTGATCGCCGAGAGCGCAGCGTAGGGGTTGCTCCCGTAGTTCACGCCCGAATCCTGTGCGCCATAGATGCCGCTGATGATCTGGGCCGACGCGCTGGTGCCGCCGAAGATGTAGAAGCCGGGCTGGTAGGGCCGGATGTTCATGTAGACGATAACACCCGTGTCGGGGTCGGCCACGGCCGAGACGTCGTTGACCATCCGCTTCAGGCACATGGTGTTGTTGCCCATGCCGGGATTGCCCGGCGCCTGCCAGGTCGGCTCGCCGTAGACGGCGCTGCAGCCGCTGCCGGTGCCCGACCAGACGTACTCGGTCCGGCTCGAGCCGGTCCACACCAGGCTGGTGCCGCCGACGGCCGTCACGTGCGGCGAGGACGCCGGGAACTCGACGCCGTAGCCGCTGTCGCCGGCGCTCGCGGTCACCGCGACGCCGGAGTGGTTGTACGCGCTCTCGTAGGACTGGGAGCCGCTCTCGCCGCCGCCGTAGCTGTTGCCAATGGAGTGTGCGCCCAGGGCCGCGGCCTCGTTCACCGCCGTCGCCAAGTCGCCGTAGCTGGACGAGTTGGCCTCGACCAGCAGGATCTTGCAGTCGGGGCACATGGTGCTGACCATGTCGAGATCGAGCGCCTGCTCCTCGTCCCAGCCGGCGTTGGACGCGGGAAGCTTCGTGCCGCCCGTCTCGTTGACGATGCGCAGGCAGCCATTGCTGGTGGTGCAGGAGCCCAGGCCGAACTCCGACCGGAAATTCGCCAGGTCGGAGGCGGCGTTGGGATATCCGTAGGCGTCAACGATGGCCACGGTGGCGCCGGAGCCGACCGCGGTGATGTTGTAGGCGGCGCGCAGCTCGGCCGGCGTGTAGGGGCCGCCCGACACGGCGGGCGCGGCGTTGCGCGACAGACGTCCCGCCACGGGCATGACCCGCAGCGGATGGCCGACGCGGTCGGTCACCAAGTGGGCGTGGCACTGGGCCTGGCCGGCGACAATCGGACCCGAACAGGCCCGAACGTGGTACGACAGTCCGGATCGGAAGATTTGGCCGGGCATGACCGGTTGCGCGGTCTGAGCCTGCGCCGCCGCGCCGAACACCAGCGCGGAGATCAGCGACATCGCCAACTGAACTCGAGACATCCAGTTCTCCCCTTCGTCAAGAGGCTCACACGACGCGGCCCGCTCCCGTGGTTTCCGGACCGCGCCCGGCGAGAATGCCGCCTATGCGTTAATACGGCGACAAGACGCGCCCTTGGCCAAGCACGAACGTGTTTCTTCCGAGAACTCGACTCGCCGATCGGAACGTTCGTCGGATTATACCTGAGCTATGCTGAAAACCCAGCAAATTCATCGCCGTGCGTCGGCCGTGTGGCGGAGAGGGGGGGATTCGAACCC
>DATJRL010000078.1:0-20299 GCA_035504785.1 Caulobacteraceae bacterium | reverse complement strand
TCGAACGCCGAGTCGACGATTCCAGAAGTCCTTGAAAAGATTGGTGGGCCCGGCAGGACTCGAACCTGCGACAACACCGTTATGAGCGGCGCGTTCTGACCAGCTGAACTACGGGCCCCGCGCGCGGGCGGATCAAGTGTCGAGGAAGCTGCGGAGTTTGCGGCTGCGGCTGGGGTGCTTCAGCTTGCGCAGGGCCTTGGCTTCAATCTGGCGGATGCGTTCGCGGGTGACCGAGAACTGCTGGCCGACTTCCTCGAGGGTGTGGTCGGTGTTCATGCCGATGCCGAAGCGCATGCGTAGCACGCGTTCCTCGCGGGGCGTGAGGCTCGCCAGGACGCGGGTGGTGGTCTCGCGCAGGTTCGACTGGATGGCCGCGTCGATCGGCAGGACGGCGTTCTTGTCCTCGATGAAGTCGCCGAGGTGGCTGTCTTCCTCGTCGCCGATCGGGGTTTCGAGGCTGATCGGCTCCTTGGCGATCTTCAGCACCTTGCGCACCTTCTCGAGCGGCATGGCCAGCTTCTCGGCCAGCTCCTCGGGCGTCGGCTCGCGACCGATCTCGTGCAGCATCTGGCGCGAGGTGCGGACGATCTTGTTGATCGTCTCGATCATGTGCACCGGGATGCGGATCGTGCGCGCCTGGTCGGCGATCGAGCGGGTGATCGCCTGGCGGATCCACCAGGTGGCGTAGGTGGAGAACTTGTAGCCGCGGCGGTACTCGAACTTGTCCACCGCCTTCATCAGCCCGATGTTGCCTTCCTGAATAAGATCAAGGAATTGCAGGCCCCGGTTCGTGTACTTCTTGGCGATCGAGATCACCAGGCGCAGGTTGGCCTCGACCATTTCCTTTTTCGCCTGGCGGGCCTCGCGCTCGCCCTTCTGCACGGTCTGGACGATGCGGCGATAGTCGTCGATCGGAAGACCGGACTCGGTAGCCAGCGCGCCGATCTCGGAGCGGATCTCGCCGATCTGCGAGGCGTCGTTCTCGGCGAACTTGGTCCAGCGGATGCCGAGCGGGGTGATCTTCTCGCACCAGCTGGGATCGAGCTCGGAGCCCAGGTAGGCGCGCAGGAACTCGGCGCGGCTGATGCCGTAGCTGTCGGCCAAGCGGAGCAGACGCCCTTCCAGGCCGATGAGGCGGCGGTTGATCGCATACAGCTGGTCGACCAGCGCCTCGATGCGGTTGTTGTTGAGCTTCAGCGTCTTCAGATGCTGGACGATCGTCGAGGTGGCGCTCTCGTAGGCCTTGCGCTCCTCCTCGGTGAGGTCCTCGCCGCGCAAGCGATGCTCAACCAGCTTTTCCTGCAGACGGCGGAACGCTTCGAACTCGCCGGCGATGGCGTCGAGCGTCGCCATGACGCCTTCGCGCAGCTCGGCTTCCATGGCGCTGATCGTGGGGCCGCCGCCGTCGTCGAAGTCGTCGTCGTCGTTGGCGCCGGCCGGCGGGGTCGCCCCCTCGTCGTCTTCGTCGCGGGCCTGGGGTTCGGCCTCGATCTGCTCGCCGGCCACGGCCTCGTCGCTCAGGGCCTGGGCGACCTGGCCGCCGTAGGTCTGTTCGAGGTCGATCACCTCGCGCAACAGGATGCGGCCGCCGGCCAGTTCCTCGCGCCAGACCATGATGGCTTCGAAGGTGAGCGCGCTTTCGCAGAGGCCGCGGATCATGGTGTCGCGGCCGGCCTCGATGCGCTTGGCGATGGCGATCTCGCCCTCACGGCTTAGCAGCTCCACGCTGCCCATCTCGCGCAGATACATGCGCACCGGATCGTCGGTGCGGTCGTAGGCGCTTTCCTTGGTGGTCTCGACGACCGCCTGTTCTTCGCGAACCGCGACCTCGCCGCCCTCTTGCTCGGGGGCGTCTTCCTCGGCCTCGACCACGTTGACGCCCATCTCCGACAGCATGGCGAGCGTGTCTTCGATAGCCTCCGAGGTGACCTCTTCCGAGGGCAGGACCTTGTTCAGCTCGTCCATGGTGACGTAGCCGCGGGTCTTGGCCTGCTTGATGAACTTCTTCACCCCGGCGTCGGTAAGGTCGAGCAGCGGCCCGTCGCTCGTCGGCGTCTCAGGCGCCTCGGGGGTGGTGGTTTCGCTCATCTAGGTCTCCGAAAATCGGCGGGCGGCCATGCAAGGCGGGCGCCGAAGATGGTTCGTGCAATCGACAGTGAAAGGGGTTGGCGTCAATTCGACCCATCCTCGCCCCAGATCGTTCCCGTTTTCAGCGCTTTGCGCAGCGAATCGCGCTCCGTCTTCAGGCTCATGAATCCCTCGTAGGCGACGCCGGCGGCTAGGTCGCGCTTTGCAGCGTCCATAGCTTCCTCCAGCGCCGCCAATCGGTGCATGGCCGAAAAGGCGTGCGTCCACTGGGACCTGGCGGCGGCGAGGGTGACATCCGATTGAATGAAGGGCGCGCTCGAGTTCGCAGCGGCCCGGTCGATGTCAATCAGCAGCGCGCTAAATCCTCGCTGTCGCAGATGGCGTTGCAGCGCCTCCGAGTCAAGGCGCTCGCTATCAAGTCGCAGGCGGATGATTTCGCTCACCAAATCGGAGAGCGCCCGATCGCCGAGGCCGTGCTGCTGCAGCGCTTCCAGATGCGGGTCGAGCACGGCGGGGTCGGCGAGCGCGTGATGGGCCAAGGCCGCGGCGGTCGGCTCGAGCGATGACGCGAGGCGCCGGGCGGCGTCTCGGCCCGCCTCCGTAAGTCCAGGAACGGGGGGCTTGCCGCCTTTGCGAAACCCGCCCTTCCCGCCCCGCTCGAAAGGCGCCGGCGCGGGGAACAGAGCGTCGAAGCGCCGCTGCAGCTCCTCGCGATAGGCCTGCGCGAGATCGGGGTCGGCCATCAAGCCTGCGATCTTGCGCAGGCGCTGTCTCAGGCCGGCCCGGCGTTCAGGCGTGTCGAGCGGCTCGGCGTCGCGCTCCCGAGCGAACACCAGGTCCACGAACGCCGTCGTCTCGGCAATTCTTGCCTTGAGCGCCGCCGGGCCCTCCTCGCGCATCACCTCGTCCGGGTCCTTGCCGCCGAGCGATAGCGCGAACCGGAAGCTGCGCGGCACCTTGAGGATTGGCAGGGCGCGGTCGATGGCTCGGAACGCGGCGGCGCGGCCGGCCCGGTCGGCGTCAAAGCACAGCGTCGGCTCCGGATGCAGGCGCCAGAGCGCCTCCATCTGCTCCTCCGTCAGCGCCGTGCCCATCGGCGCCACGGCCGCGACGCCGGCCCGCTGGCAGGCGATCACGTCCATGTAGCCCTCGACCGCCACCAGCGGCGCGTCGTCGCCGGCGGCGTGCAGCAGCCTGCGCGCTTCGGGCAGGCCGTAGAGCAGCCGGCCCTTGTGGAAGAGCTCGGTGTCGGGGCCGTTCAGGTACTTGGCCCGCGCCTCCGGATCGAGAGCGCGGCCGCCGAACGAGACGATCCGACCGCGCGCGCTGGCGATCGGGAACATGATGCGGCCCCGGAACCGGTCGTAGGGCGCGCCGCCATCCTCCGGCGCGATCAGCAGCCCCGCGTCGACCAGCGCGCCCGGCGTCGCGCCCTTGGCGACCAGATAGTCCTTCAGGGTCGTGCGTCCCGAAGGCGCGTAGCCGAGGCCGAAGCGCCTCCAGTCGGCTTCCGGCAGGCCCCGCTTCTCCAAGTAGGCCCGCGCCTCGGCGCCGACCGGACGGCGCAGCTCCGCCTCGAACCAGGCGGCCGCCGTCTCCAGCCAATCCGTCAAGCTGGTGAGCCTCTGCTCGGTCTCGGCGGACCTCGGGTCGGTCGCGGGAAGCGCCATCCCGGCCTCCGCGGCCAGCCGCTCGACGGCTTCGACGAAGCTCAGGCGCTCGGTCTCCTGCAGGAAACTGATCAAGTCGCCGTTCTTTCCCGACGAAAAGTCGAAGAAATGGCCTTTGTCGTCATTGACGAAGAATGAGGGCGTGCGCTCCTTGCTGAACGGAGAAAGACCAACGAATTCCCGTCCTTGCCGCCGGAGCTTCACCGTCCTGCCGATCACGTCGGAGGGGCGAAGCCGTGATTTCAGCTCATCGAGGAAGGCGTCGTCGAAGCGCACAGGGCGGATGATAGCGCGGGCGGCGTGAGTCTCGACTCACCGATTCGCCGCGCCGGCCTCGCGGCTGTGGACGGCCTGTGGGCAAGGCACGGATTCGGACTGACGGGACGCTGCCCCTAAGGGCCGTCACGCCAGCCGTAGCGCAGCGAAGAGCCGGGGCCAGAACATCCGGTTCCCAGACGATTTCCAGCGAGGCGCCGGACCGTCCGGCCCCGGCGCGGCGCGTCCTAGCGGACGCTTGGCCGGGGTGACGAGGAAGGGTTGCACCGCGCCGCCTGCCATCGCACCCTGGAACCGAGAGCAGCGGGGCTGGTCCAAGACAAACGGAATGGAGACTTCGGGGATAGACGCGATCTCGCCGCGCCGTGCGCGCACCATGGCGGAATGGGGCGAGCTCCGGCGGCCCATGTTCGGGCCGACGGACGTGCCCGACGGGATCAAGTCGTACCGGCCGCGGCCGACCGACATCGTCATCACCCCCTTCGGCAAGTGCGGCACCACCTGGCTGCAGCAGACCTTCCACACGCTGCGCACCCGCGGTGACATGGACTTCGACGACATCTCGCGGGTTGTTCCTTGGATCGAGACCGCGAAGATGGTGGGCCTGGACCTCGAGGCGCCGCAGCGGGCCGAGCCGCGCGGCTTCAAGAGCCACCTCGCCTACGACGGCCATCCCGCCATCCCGAAAGGCGCCAAGTACGTGGTCTCGTTTCGCGACCCGAAGGACGCCCTCGTCTCGATGCACAAGTTCATGGAGGGCTGGTTCCTCGAGCCCGGCGCGGTGAGCATCGCCGAGTTCGCCGAGCCGTGGATCGCCGGCGGCGACTTCTGGAAGCACCTGCTCAGCTGGTGGGCCGAGCGCGACAACCCGAACGTGCTGGTCTTCTCCTACGAGGGGATGACCGCCGATCCCGAGGGCCACATCCGCCGCCTCGCCGCCTTCTGCGGCCTGCCGCTCGACGACGACCTGCTGGCGCTGACCCTCGAACGGAGCTCGATCGGCTACATGCTGGCCCACAAGGACCGCTTCGACGACTACCTCATGCGCAAGGTCTCGGAGGAGCGCTGTAACCTGCCCCCCGGCTCGGATTCCGCCAAGGTGCGCAAGGGCGGCGTAGGCGGTCACAAAACCGAACTGCCTCCCGATCTCGCGGCGAAGCTGGACGCGCGATGGATGGAGTTGGTGGCCCCCGTTACGGGCTTCGCCGACTACGCGGCGCTGGAAGCCGCGGTAAGGGCGCTGGGGTAGCCCTTCTCGCCGTCCGGCCCCGCGGAAGGGCGGCGCCGCCCGCCTCTCGACGCTGTTTGTCGATGCGGCGATCCGGTGGCGGTAGTCGGAGAGGCAGACGTCTATGGGGTCCAGGACACGCTCGGAGCCTTCGCCGGATGGCGAATGATACCAGCCATTGACGGCCTCGAGGGTGGCGGCGCCCAAGCGGACGGCCACCTTAGCAACGGAGCGAGCCTCAATGAGCGTACAGCCGAACCACACGATCGTCTGGCGCCACGACAGAGGAGCGTCCGCCAAGTTCCTGGCCGAGATGTTGGGCCGCCCCGCGCCCACCTCGTTCGGGCCGTTCGCGGTGGTCGGCCTCGACAACGGGGTCTCGATGGACTTCCACGACACCGACGAGCCGGTCCGACCCCAGCACGATGCTTTCCTGATCGACGAGGACGACTTCGACGCGGTCTTCGACCGCATCCAGGCGCGCAAGCTGGACTACTGGGCCGATCCGGCTCGCAGCCGGCCTGGCGAGATCAACCACCGCGACGGCGGCCGAGGCGTTTACTTCCCTGACCCCGACGGGCACTTCCTGGAGGTGCTCACGCGCCCGTACGGCAGTGGCCAATCGCCGCGCGCCGCTCCTCAATGAGCGGGTCTAACTCTGATCCGTCAGCAGCTTTCTGGCGGCCCTGGTTTGGCTCTCGGCGCTGGCGTAATCGACGCCATCCACCGTAATCGCATAGGTTCCGCTATCGGTTCTCAAGATCCACTTCTTCTCTCTCATGTACCAGAGATTGAAACCGAGATGCTCGAGAGGACAACCCAGGAGACGTTCCAGCTCGAGATCTCCGATTCCTGGATCCTTGGGATCCCTGCGGCGCTTGGCGTAGAGGAGTGACAGAAGCTTGTTTTGAATGTCGACGTCCCGATCGACGCCTTCCCATCCCGCAGCTTCTTCGGCCAGTTCGGATCGGAAACTCAGACGGTCCTTGTACTCGATGTCGTATTGAACGCGCTTGACCGGATCCTTCAGCACGTCATGAGCCTCGAGGACCATGTCGAACCGGTCGCGATCGGCCGTTACCCGATTGTCCGGGTGGTAGCGCCGAGCTAGATACCGGAACATGCGCTCTATAGTTTCCGAATTGGCGTTCGGACTTATTTCCAATATTTCATAGTAGTCTATGAAGTTCGACACCTAGGTCACGTTCCGCTGCCCGGCTCACCATCAAAGCAATTGACGAGTTGGCTCGATTTGACCGCACGACGAAAGAACGCAAACTTGCGCGAGCTTTTCAGGCGACCGAGCCAATAACGTCGGCAAACGCCAAAGCGTCGGACGGCAGACTTGACTTGTCAATTCCTATGGGTCGGCTCGCGAGCTGAAGTCGCCGTCGCGGCTCGCCGACGCTGGGAGTTTCCCGCCGCGCGAGACCTAAGGGGGTCGTGGAGCGCGAACGGCTGGCGCGCGTTTGGCTCGCTATGGAAACGATCATGCGGACCGCATTGATGTTTGGCGTCGTCCTCGCGCTCGCCGCCCAGCCAAACGCGGGCATGGGACAGCCGCGGCGGCCGAACCCGCACTGTCTCTCGGTCCGTCCCGACCGGCTGGCGCTGACGCCGGACCAAGTCGCCAAGATCCGCGACATCGTGGCGAACGAGCCTGAGAGCGCGCACCGGCGGGCGGAAATCGTGGCCGTGCTGACCCGCACCCAGTGGCAGGTATATTGGCGCACCGCCGGCATCGCCGCCTGCTGAGCGGCCAGCCTCACTTCCCCACGAACACCGGCTTGCGTTTTTCGAAGAAAGCCTGGCGGGCTTCCTTGGCGTCGTCGCTGGCGAAGGCGATGCGGATGTTGCCGACCTCGTAGCGGAGTTGCTGCTCCATGTCGGTGCTCTCCAGCGACTTCACCATGCCGCGCTTGAGGAGCCGCAGGGTGATCGGCGACCAGGCGCAGAGTTCCTGGCAGTAGGCCGCCAGCCGGTCGGCGAACTTGTCGTCGTCGACCACCTCGCCCGCCATGCCGAGCGCCACCGCCTCTTCGCCGAGCGCGGTGCGGTTCTCCATCATGAACCGCATCGCCCGCTCGTAGCCCATGGCCTGCGGCAGGGTGATGGTGAGGCCGGCGTCGGGCGAGCCGCCGATGCGGGTGTAGCCCGCCATCAGCCGAGCGCTCTTGGCCACCAGGCGCACGTCCGTGGCCATGGCGAGGCCGAGGCCGGCGCCCACCGCCACGCCGTTGATCCCGCCCACCACCGGTTTGTCGCAGCGCCGGCGGATGGCGAGCAGGAACTGGCCGACCCAGCTGATGTCGTCCAGCTGCGCCGACTGGCGGGTGTAGGGGTGGTAGCGCTGGCCGTCGGGCGACAGGTCGAGCCCGGCGCAGAACGCGTCGCCCGCGCCGGTGATGGCGATCACCCAGACGTCGTCGACCTTCGCCGCCTCCTCGACCGCCTCGACCACCTTCCAGGCGAGCTCATTGGAGAGCGCGTTCTTCTTCTCCGGCCGGTTCAGCTGGATGGTCCTGACGTGGCCCGCGTCGGTGACCTTCACGACGTCCGACATGCGATGTTCTCCCCTAGGTTTCGACGCCATCTTGGCGCCCCCGAGCGCTCGAGGCGAGCCGTCGCGGGCTGACGCGGCGGCGTCCGGCCGCTAGAAGGCGACCATGACATCCAGACTGGAACTGGCATGGGGACTCGTTCGGCGCAACGGGTTGGGAATCGGCGTCGAAGTGCTGGTCAATGGGGTCGCCCCCTGGGCCATCTATACGCTCGAGCACAAGTCGCTCGGCGACGTGGGGGCGCTGCTGGCGTCCTCGATCCCTCCGATCGCCTGGAGCCTCCTGGAGTTCCTGCGCCGCCGCCGGGTGGACGCGATCTCGATCCTGGCGCTGGCCGGCATCGCGCTCTCGCTGATCGCGTTCATCGGCACCGGCGGGGCGAAGTTCCTGCAGCTGCGCGAGACCCTGGTCGGCGGCGTGGTCGGCCTAATGTTCCTGGGCTCGGTGTTGATCAGGCGGCCGCTGATCTACTACCTCGCGCTGGCGAGCACGCTGCGCCGAGACGCCGCTGGCGCTGAGGAACTGAAGGGCCTGCGCGGCAACGTCTATTTCGAGCGCACGATGACGACGATGACGCTGGCATGGGGCCTTGGACTGCTCGCCCACACCTCCGTCAATGTCGCGCTGGTGTTCGCGCTTTCGATCCAGACCTACCTCGCGGTGGCGCCGATCGGCGGTTACGCCTTCGCCGGCCTCATGGTCGGCTGGACCTTCTGGTACGTGCGCCGGGCCCGCGCCGCCGGAGCCGCGCGTAGGGCGGCGGCTCAGGCTGATCAGAGCGCCTCAGATTCCCCCTCCGCGCAACCGGTCACCGGGGCTGCATCCTAGGAACCTGGCGCCTGCTCTTCGGTCATCGGAGGCAGCGGCCGCGACGCCTCCTGAGCTTCGGCCTGCTCCACGAAGCGATGCAGGATTCGTGGAACCTCGAAGGCGACGATTTGCGGGTGCGCGCTCTGCGCCAGACGTCCGAACTGGGAGAACTTATTCATGAACGCGCGGCCGGCGGCGGTCTGCTCCATTCGCTGCGTCGCGACGACGTCGTCCCTGGAGCGGGTCTGAGGCGCGTGGCCCGCGGCGGCGGCGGCCACTTCACGGCTGATCGCGGCGCCTTCGGGCGTGCGAAGCACCGCGAGCGCCGTGTCGACCTCGTCCAGCGTGAACGAGCCCGAAAGCGACATGGCGACAATCCGGTCCACCTCGTGATGGTCGGCGGCGGCCGTGTCGACGGCGGACCGCTTCATCAGCTCGAGCCATTCGGGACGTTCGGGCAGCGAGACGGCGCCGCCGAGGGTCTTGTCGAAGAAACCGGTGTAGTCGACGTCGCGCATCAGGATCGAGATGACTTCCAGCAGGTCGCGCTGCAGCTCGTCCTGGGGCTGGGCCGCCGCGCTGCGAGCGGCGTCGCTGTCGGCCAACAGGTCGGCCAATCGATCCAGGAAACCGAGGGCGAACGCGGGCTTCGCCACATCGTCGAGGACGGCTGGGTGACGTCCGAGGTCATCGAGCTTGTGCAGGAAGCCGGCACCGGCCGGTGTCGCCAACGCCTGGCTGAAGGCTTGTCTCACACTGTCGGTCGGAGCGGGCCTTTGCGTCGGGTCGGAATAAAACTGGGCGATGTAGCGGCCGGCCTCGCCGTGCATCAGCGCATCGCCCGCCGCCAACTCGTCGAGTGAGAAGTAGCGGGCGAAGTAGCGGGCGATGGCCGGATCGATGTCGTCCCCGGCGTAATCCGCCTCGTCGAGCAGCGCCTGCTTGGCGACCGGGGTCCAGGCCGAGGGCATTCCCGAGCGCGCCGCCTGCGCATCGAGATCCGCCCCCGCCAGCATCCGCGCCCGCCAGTCGACGTCCCGGAACATCAGCTGCGTGATGTCCGATGCGAGCGCGTCCGCATCGGAGGACGCCGGCGGCTGGCGCGTCGGGGCTTGGGTGAGGGTCTGCGCCTCGGCTCGCGTCGGCGTCCGGGCCAGCGCCGCCGCGATCGCAAGTCCCAAGACCACGCCCAGCCGCGACCACTGCATGGCGCCCACCTCGACGCCCGAACATCGGGCCGGCCCGAAGCTAGAGCACCGGCGTAGCCGCCGCTAGCCGGCCCTTGCTTCGCAACGCCGCGGCCGCCCCGGCAGATCGGCGATCGCGGGACGTTGCGAGCGCTGCTCCCCTTAACGGCGCGGCCGGGGGTTCCGGCCCCCACGCGAGGGGCTGGGAGGGTCGGGTCAAGTTCGCGTGTTCGGGTTCAAAAGAGGCGCCATTAACCCATTGTCGTCATCGTCGCGACACGCCGGTTGCTGTACGGTTGGAGGCGAGGGGGAGCTTACCGATTGCCCGAGGGATGGTGATGAGTGAGAGCCTCGACAACCGTGACGACCTTGTGTCCGACCGCCAACCGGGCGTCTCGGAATCCGTGAAGCCCAACGTTCTGATCGTCGACGACGAGCCGGCCAGCCGCAGCATCTGCGCCGACTACTGCGACCTGTTCGACCACGCCAGCTACGCGGTGAGGAGCGGTGGCGAAGCCGTCGCGGCGCTGCGCCGCGAGCGGTTCGACGTCGTCGTGATGTCGGTGCACATGGCCGGCGCGCTGGACGCCGTGCGCGCCATTCGGTCCCTGCCCCCACCCGCCGCCGAAGCGCCGATCATCGGCCTGACCGACGTCGGCAAGGGCGACGAGGCGCAGCGCTGGATGGCCGCGGGGCTCGCCGCCGTCCTCGCCAAGCCAATCACCGCCCGGCGCCTGTTCCAGGCGCTGAACGTGGCGACGGAAAGCGCCGCAACGGGCGTCCGCAGCTGGGCGCCGGCCTAGCGCCTTCGCCGTCACCCCGGCCAAAGCGCCGCCTCGTGGCGCTTCGGCCACGGGACTCAACCGTCGACGCAGGCGGCGTGATGCTTGCGGATCCGTTCGTTGGAGACTGGAAAGCGCGCCAGCAGGGCTTCGGCGCGCGCCGGCCGCGGCTGGAGCACGCCGCCGCAGTTCGGGCAGCGGCCGCCGAGGCGCCGAGCCGCGCAGTCGGTGCAGAAGGTGCACTCGAAGCTGCAGATCATTGCGCGGTCGCTGGTTGGCCGCAGGTCGACGTCGCAGCACTCGCAATTGGGGCGCATCTGGAGCATGGCGAACATTAACGACGCGAGCGTCGGGCTTGTCCACCGCGGCCTCGCCGCCGCATTTGACCTAACCGCGCGGGGCCTCTAGCTACCCGGCCGCTCGCCCACCCGACCCGGAGACTCGGAACCCATGCCCCAGGCGCTGCTCCCCGGTGTCACCGGCGTCGTCGCGCTCGCCGACGGGACGGTGCTGCAGGGCCATGGCCACGGGGCCGTGGGCCACGCGGTCGGCGAGGTCTGCTTCAACACCGCCATGACCGGGTACCAGGAGATTCTGACCGACCCCTCCTACATGGCGCAGATCGTCGCCTTCACGTTTCCGCACGTCGGCAACGTCGGGACCAACCCGCAGGATCTGGAGCAGATGTCGGGCGCAGCCGAGACAGCGGCCCGCGGCGCGATCTTCCGCGACGCGCCGACCGCGCCGGCCAACTGGCGCGCCAACGACGACCTGGGCGACTGGCTGAAGCGGCGCGGCGTCATCGCCGTCTCCGGCGTCGACACCCGGGCGCTGACCAAGAAGGTGCGCGAGAAGGGCATGCCGCACGGCGTCATCGGCCATAGCCCCGAAGGTAAGTTCGACCTCGACGCGATGATCGCCGAAGCAAGAGCGTGGAAGGGGCTGGTCGGCCTCGACCTCGCCAAGGACGCGTCATGCGTGCAGTGGTTCGTCTGGCACGACGGCCTGTGGAACTGGCCGGACGGCTACGAGCTGCCCGAGGGCGCGCCAAAGTACGAGGTCGTCGTCGTGGACTACGGGGTGAAGCGCAACATCCTGCGCGCCCTCACCTCGGTCGGCGCAAGGGTGACCGTGGCGCCGGCTCAGACCTCCGCCGAGGACATCCTGGCCCGTAATCCTGACGGGGTGCTGCTCTCCAACGGACCCGGCGATCCGGCCGCGACCGGCGAATACGCCGTGCCGGAGATCCAGAAGCTGGTGGCGAGCGGCAAGCCGGTGTTCGGCATCTGCCTCGGCCACCAGATGCTGGCGCTCGCCCTCGGCGCCAGGACCGTGAAGATGGAGCAGGGACACCACGGAGCGAACCACCCGGTGAAGGACCTCACCACCGGCAAGGTGGAGATCGTCTCGATGAACCACGGATTCACCGTCGACCGCGGCAGCCTGCCGGCCGGGCTGACCGAGACGCACGTCTCGCTGTTCGACGGCACCAACTGCGGCCTGGCGGCGGAGGGCAAGCCGGTGTTCGGGGTTCAGCACCACCCGGAAGCCTCGCCGGGACCGAAGGATTCGCTCTACCTGTTCGAGCGGTTCGCAGGGATGATGGACGCGGCGAAGGGCTAGGTTGGGTCCCGCATCGAGCGAGTGTGTCCCGAGTCGGAAGTTCGCGACCGCATTGGCGACCGGCCCTCTCCTCTGAGGGGAGGGTCTTGAAGTGTCGCGCTTGCGCCCCTTCCCCTCGCGCTCTAATCAGCCCGCTTAACCTGCAGTTTGTTCCTCGCCCTGCGCGCCGCCCGCGCCGCGGCGATTGCGCGCGAGACGAGATGCCCAAACGCACCGACATCGGCTCGATCCTGATCATCGGCGCCGGGCCGATCGTGATCGGGCAGGCGTGCGAGTTCGACTACTCCGGCGTGCAGGCCTGCAAGGCGCTCAGGGCCGAGGGCTATCGGATCGTCCTGGTGAATTCCAACCCGGCCACGATCATGACCGACCCGGACGTGGCGGACGCCACCTACGTCGAGCCGATCACGGCGGCGATGGTCGAGCAGATCATCGCCAGGGAGAAGCCGGACGCGCTGCTGCCGACGATGGGCGGCCAGACCGCGCTCAACGTCTCGCTGGAACTGGAGCGGGCGGGCGTGCTGGCCAGGCATGGCGTCGAGATGATCGGCGCCAAGGCCGCGGTGATCGACAAGGCCGAGGACCGGCAGAAGTTCCGCGACGCTATGGACAAGATCGGGCTGGAGAGCCCGAAGTCACGGGTGGCGCATTCAATGGAAGCGGCGTTGGAAGCGCAGGCGCTGGTCGGCCTGCCGGCGATCATCCGGCCCTCGTTCACCCTCGCCGGCACCGGCGGCGGCATTGCCTACAACCTCGAGGAGTTCCGCGAGATCGTGGAGCGCGGCCTCGACCTCTCGCCGACGCACGAGGTGCTGATCGAAGAGAGCGTGCTTGGCTGGAAGGAGTACGAACTCGAGGTCGTCCGCGACAAGGCGGACAACTGCATCATCGTCTGCTCGATCGAGAACGTGGACCCGATGGGGGTGCACACCGGCGACAGCGTCACGGTCGCCCCGGCGCTGACGCTGACCGACAAGGAGTACCAGCGCATGCGCACCGCGGCGATCGCGGTGCTCCGCGAGGTGGGCGTGGAAACCGGTGGATCCAACGTGCAGTTCGCCCTCAATCCGGCCGACGGACGCATGGTGGTGATCGAGATGAACCCGCGGGTGTCGCGCTCGTCGGCGCTGGCGTCGAAGGCGACCGGCTTTCCGATCGCCAAGGTCGCGGCGCGGCTGGCCGTCGGCTACACGCTCGACGAGCTGATGAACGAGATCACCGGCGCGACGCCGGCCTCGTTCGAGCCGACCATCGACTACGTGGTGACGAAGATCCCGCGCTTCGCGTTCGAGAAGTATCCGGGCGCCGAGCCGACCCTGACCACCTCGATGAAGAGCGTCGGCGAGGTGATGGCGATCGGGCGGACGTTCGCCGAGAGCCTGCAGAAGGCGCTGCGCGGTCTGGAGACGGGGCTGTCGGGCCTCGACGAAGTCGATATTCCGGGAGCGGACAATCCAGACAGCGGCAAGGGAGAGATGATCCGGGCCCTGACCATCCCGACGCCCGACCGGCTGCGCGTGATCGCCCAGGCGTTCCGTCACGGGCTGACGGTGGCGGAGGTGAACGCGGCCTGCGCCTACGAGCCGTGGTTCCTTCGTCAGATCGAGGCGCTGGTGCGCGAGGAAGAGCATCTGCGTCGCGGCGGCCTGCCCTCGGCCCCGAGCGAAATGCGGCGGCTGAAAGCCTTGGGTTTCTCCGACGCGCGCCTCGCGGCGCTCACCGACCAGACCGAGGACGACGTGAGGCGGGCGCGGCGGGGGCTCGGCGTCAGGCCGGTGTTCAAGCGCATCGACTCATGCGCCGCGGAATTCGCGGCGCTGACCCCCTACATGTACTCGACCTACGAGACTGGCGCGCTCGGCCAGCCGGCCGAGTGCGAGTCGGACCCGTCGGACCGCAAGAAGGCGATCATCCTCGGCGGCGGACCCAACCGGATCGGCCAGGGCATCGAGTTCGACTACTGCTGCTGCCACGCGGCGTTTGCGCTGGGCGAGATCGGCGTCGAGTCGATCATGGTCAACTGCAACCCCGAGACCGTGTCGACCGACTACGACACCTCCGACCGGCTCTACTTCGAGCCGCTGACGGCCGAGGACGTTCTGGAGCTGATCGAGGTGGAGGCCTCGAAGGGCGAGTTGATCGGCGTGGTCGTGCAGTTCGGCGGCCAGACGCCGCTAAAGCGGGCGCATCCGCTGGAGAAGGCCGGCGTGCCGATCCTGGGCACCACGCCCGACGCCATCGACCTCGCCGAGGACCGCGAGCGGTTCCAGGGCCTGCTCACCCGCCTGGGCATCGCCCAGCCGGTGAACGCCGTCGCCCGCACCCCCGAGGAGGCCTTCGACGCCGCGCGCCGGGTCGGTTACCCGGTGGTGATCCGGCCGTCCTATGTGCTCGGCGGCCGGGCTATGGAGATCGTGCGCGACGAGGAGCAGCTGGCGCGCTACATCAAGAACGCCGTGCAGGTCTCCGGCGCCTCGCCGGTGCTGATCGACCAGTACCTGTCGCGAGCCACCGAGGTGGACGTGGACGCGCTCTGCGACGGCGTGGACGTGTTCGTGGCCGGGGTGATGGAGCACATCGAGGAGGCCGGCGTGCACTCGGGCGACAGCGCCTGCTCGCTGCCGCCGTTCTCGCTCCGCCCGGAGACGATCGAGGCGATGAAGACCCAGACCGAGTCCATGGCCCGGGCGCTGGGGGTGCGCGGGCTGATGAACGTGCAGTTCGCCATCGAGGAGCCCCACGCGGCCGAGCCGCGCATCTTCGTGCTGGAGGTGAACCCCCGCGCCAGCCGCACCGTGCCCTTCGTCGCCAAGACCATCGGCGCGCCGGTCGCCGCCATCGCGGCCAAGGTGATGGCGGGCGGGAAGCTCGCCGAGTTCAAACTCGCCAACGGGACCGGCGACCATGTCGCGGTGAAGGAGGCCGTGTTCCCCTTCGCGCGCTTCCCCGGCGTCGACACGGTGCTGGGACCGGAGATGCGCTCGACCGGCGAGGTGATGGGGCTGGATTGGCGGCGCGACGGCGAGGACTTCGCCCCGGCTTTCGCGAGAGCCTTCGCCAAGAGCCAGCTGGGCGGCGGCGTCGTGCTGCCCAGGACCGGCTGCGTGTTCGTTTCGGTAAAGGACGCCGACAAGCCGTGGATCGTCGAGCCGGTGCGCATCCTCACCCATCTCGGCTTCAAGATCATCGCCACCGGCGGGACCCATGACTTCCTCGCGCGGGAAGGTTTCGATGTCGAGACGGTGAAGAAGGTGCTCGAGGGCCGACCGCACATCGTCGATGCGATGAAGAACGGCGAGGTGCAACTGGTGTTCAACACCACCGAGGGCAAACAGTCGCTGGAGGACTCGTTCTCGCTGAGGCGGAGCGCGCTGATGATGAAGATCCCCTACTACACCACCGCCGCGGGCGCGCTGGCGGCGGCGCAGGCGATCCGCGCCCAGGCGAACGGCCCCCTCGAGGTGCGGCCGCTGCAGAGCTATGCCTGAACTTCCGCGGATCAGCGCGATCACCACCTGCAAGGATCGCCTGGCGCATCTTCAGCAGACCTTGCCGAGGCTCATGGCCGAGCCGTTCCACGAGGTCGTGGTGGTGGACTTCGACTGCCCGAGTCGCGCCGGCGACTGGGTCGCGGCTGCGTTCCCGACCGTGAAGGTGGTGCGGGTGACCGAGACTCCGATCTTCCATCTCGCCCGCGCCCGCAACCTCGGCGGAGCGGCGACCTCGGGGTCGGACTGGCTGTTCTTCATAGACGTCGACACCAAGGTCGAGCCGGGCTTTCTGGGCGAGATGGCCACGCGCCTCCGTCCCGGCGGCTTCTACCTCGCGGACCCTTTGGAGTATGATCTTTACGGGACGATGTTCGTCGCGCGGGCCGATTACGAGCGGGTGGGCGGCTACGACGAAGCCATCCAAGGCTGGGGCTCGGAAGACGAAGACTTCGTCGAGCAACTGGAGTCGATCGGCCGCGAACGCCGCGGCTTCGACGCGCGCTGGGTCAGCGCCCTCGCCCATGACAACGAGGCGCGCACCCGCCATCACCGCATCAAGGACCAGGTCGTCAACAACGCCGTGAACTTCATCTACCGGACGATCAAGCGCGACCTTCGGCGGCAGGGGCTGACGCTGAAGCTCGCGGCGCGCCAGAACATCCACGCCCAGATCACCGCCGCCTACCTCGCCAGAGGCCCAGCGCCGCGCTCGGTGGAGCTGGTGTTCGACCAGTTCCAGGCTTTCGAGACGCGGGTGACCAAGGCCCTGCGCTACACGATCGACGTGCCGGGAGCTGCTTCCTGACGGCTGGACCAGAGCGGGTCGAGTTGAGTCGGAACCGCTTTTCCCCGTCACCCCGGCCAAGCGGCGAGCCGCCGCGCCGAGATCTTATGGGCCGGACCTCCGGTTCCTAGACGCCCGTCAAGCTCGGTGACGGCGCTTTCGGCCCCGGATCGGCGCCGTCTGACGGCGGCTTGTCCGGGGTGACGGAACGTGGGTCACACCCCCAACCCCGACCCGCTCTAGCGTTCACGACGGCTGGAAGAGGTCCGGCGGCCAATTGATCTTCTCGGCCCGCTGGAACGCCGGCCGGTCGCGGCAGCGGGCGCCGTAGGCGGTCAGCCAGGGCAGGCTCGGCAACTCGCCGGTGAAGAGACGCATGGCGACCACGGAGCCGACCATCACGTCCGCGGCGCTGAAGCGCTCGCCCAGCAGCCAGCCGGCGCCCGCCTCCAGCGTCTCGCCCAACACTTCCAGCTCCTGGTCCAGGGAGCCGAATCCGAGGCCCCAGTCGCCTTTCCGCTTGGGCGCGGTTTCGCGGCCGTGCAGCGCCGAGGCCGGCTCCAGCACCGACGTCGCCCAGACGGTCCAGCTCAGGTAAGGCCCGCGCGCGGGCTCCTCGAGCTTCGGCGCCAAGGTTCCGTAGCCGTAGCGATCCGCAAGATAGAGGCAGATGGCCGGGGTCTCCGTGACCCTGGTCTCGCCGTCGGCGACCATCGGCACCCGGCCCTTCGGGTTGATCGCGAGGTAGGCGGGCGAGCGCGTCTCGCCCTTGGCGATGTCGAAGGTCTCCATGCGGTAAGCGACCCCGAGCTCCTCCAGCAGCCACAAGCCGACGATCGAGCGGCTGGCGACGGACCGGTAGAGCACCAGATCACCGGGCATCGGCTCCTCCTCACTCGCTAACGCCGAGTCAGGCTTGGCGGGCGCCGACCGACGTGTAGAACGCAAATCAACCAAACACGTCAGGAGGAACGCCATGGGACGGGTGCAAGGCAAGGTCGCGCTGATCACGGGCGGCGCCAGCGGCATCGGCGCGGGCTGCGCCGAAGTGCTGGCCCGGGAAGGCGCGACGGTCGTCATCACCGACGTCCAGGACGCCAAGGGCGGCGAACTGGCGGCCGCGATCCAGAAGGCGGGCGGCAAGGCGCGCTACCTGCACCACGACGTCACCAGCGAGGCGGAGTGGGAGGGCGTCGTCGCCGACATCGGCAAGACCGAGGGCCGGCTCGACATCCTGGTCAACAACGCCGGCATCGGCGTCGCCTGCCCTTCGATCACGATGATGAAGCTGGAGGACTGGCGCCGGCAGCAGGCGATCAATGTCGAGGGCGTGTTCCTCGGCCTGAAGCACTCGATCCCGCTGATGCGCAAGGCGGGCAACGGCGGCTCGATCGTCAACATGTCGTCGGTGGCGGGCCTGCGCGGCTCGCCGATCCTGGCCGCCTACTCCGCCACCAAGGGCGCGGTGCGGCTGCTCACCAAGGCCGTAGCGCTGGAGTGCGCGGGCGCGAAGGACGGCATCCGGGTCAACTCCATGCACCCGGGCATCATCGAGACGCCGATCTGGCTGCAGATCGTCGGCATGGGCGCCCAGGCCGGAACCAACGCCCCGCCGGACCTCGACGCCATGAGCTCCAACGCCGTCCCCCTGGGCGTGAAGGGCCTGCCCAGCGACATCGCCAACGGCGTCCTCTGGCTCGCCAGCGACGAGAGCCGCTACGTGACGGGCATGGAGATGGTGATCGACGGGGGCCTGACGTTGCGCTGATCCCTGGATGTTCTTCGGCGACGAGGATTACGCGGCCTCGGCCGTACACTCGGCCGCCGGAAGGCCGGCCGGAAGAGGGCTGACGGCGGCTGAATGAGCAGTCAGTAGGATTGACAGCGCCCCGCACCGGACCTATGGAATGACTGACTGGTTAGTCATCGTAAGGCCATGGCCCGATTCACCCACGCCCAGAAGGAAGGCCGCCGCCAGGAGATACTCGCGGCCGCGCTGCGCTGCTTCGCGCGCAATGGCTTCCACAACACGACGATCACCGACATCGTGCGGGAGTCGGGGGTCAGCCAGGGCACGTTCTACCTCTACTTCCAGACCAAGGACGACGTGATCGCCGCCCTGGCGGACGATCGAAGCCAGGGCGACGCCCTCGTCAATGCGATCGCCGGCGCCGAGACCGACCCGGTCGTCGGGCTGACGGTCCTGTTCGACCTGCACGGCCGGACCCTCGCCGACCCTCGGCGCGCCGACGAACGCCGCGTGACCATCCAGGGCTGGGCGGAGGCGCTGCGCAACGATGCGATCCGTCAGCGGCTGGTCGCCAACACGGCGCGGGTCCAGCAGGAGATCGCGCGCCTCATCGAGCGCGGGCAGCGGACCGGGCGGTTCCGGGCCGATGCGGAGCCGCAAGGCGTGGCGCGGGCGCTGATGGCGCTCTTCCGGGGACTGACGCTGCTGGCGGCGTTGGAAGGCGGGTTCGACGTCGCGCTGACCGCCAAGTCGATCGAGGACATGGTGCGGGGCGCGCTCCGGCCCCTCGACCCCGACAGCGACGGTCACCAGGCGGCCCGAGAGACGGCGCGCCGATGACCGCCGCGACAGATCAACCCGCCGTCCCGGCCGCCAGGCCGTTCCGCCTCACGATGCTCATTCCCACCCTGCTGGTGAGCGTCGTCCTGCCGATCGCCATCTTCAAGTCGTTGGAAGCGCTGGGGGCGGCTCCCGTTTGGGCGCTCGCGGCCGGGTCAGGGCCGATCGTGCTCAACAACCTGCGCGTCTGGATCCAGTCCCGCCGCCTCGATCCCGTCGGCCTGCTGATGTTGGCGTCGATCGGGAGCGGCGTCGCCGCGTCGCTGATCCTCGGCGACATCGGATCGAGGATCGTCACGGACTGCCTCATGGGCAGCGCCTGGGGCCTGGGATTTCTCGGCTCGCTGCTCCTCGGCCGGCCGGCGAGTTTCTATCTCATCCGCGCCCTCGTGGCCGGAGACGATGCTTCGCGGACGCAGACCTGGAACGGCCTTTGGCGCTACGGCGTGTTCCGCTCGACGATGCGGTCCATCACCGTGGGATGGGGCGCGATCTATTTCGCCCAGGTGTTCATCGAGGCGGGGCTTGCCCGCGTGCTGCGGGCCGACGCCGTGGTGACCATCGCCCCGATCTTGAGCACGGTCGGCAGCCTGGGCCTCATCGTGATCGCTCGGCCGGCGATGCAGGCGATGCGCAAGCGTCTCGAGCGCGTGGAGCATGTCGCGTGGCCGTTATGACGCGCCGCGGCCAGCCATGCCGAGCCCGGGCGCGCTCGATCTGCGAAGGAGGCGAAGATGGACGCAACTGACCTCATCGTTCGCGGGGGACACGTCTTCGACGGGACCGGCGGTGCGCCGTTCGAGGCCGACATCGCGATCAGGAACGGCCGGATAGCAACGGTGGGCCGTTGCGACGGCCCGGCCGCGGAGGTGATCGACGCCAAGGGCATGATGGTCACGCCGGGCTTCATAGACGTGCACACGCATTACGATGGTCAATTGATCTGGTCCGAAAACCTCTCGCCCTCATCGGCGCATGGCGTGACCACGGTCGTAACCGGAAATTGCGGCGTGGGGTTCGCGCCTTGCCGCCCGGCCGACCGCAGAAAGCTGATCAAGCTCCTCGAAGGCGTAGAAGACATGCCGGAGGTTGTTCTGGCCGAAGGCCTCACCTGGGACTGGGAAACGTTCCCAGAGTTCATCGACGCTCTCGAACGGCGCCGTCACGACATCGATTACGCGGTCCAGCTCCCGCACGCGGCCCTTCGAA
>DATJRL010000077.1:0-2597 GCA_035504785.1 Caulobacteraceae bacterium | reverse complement strand
ATATACGCGGGCGAGCTCGTCCATCAGCGCTCCACCTCCAGCCTCGATGCCACCGCGATCTTCACCATCGGATACTCGGTTCTCCTCGTCAGTTGTTCGACGCCCCGGAGGACAGGGCTGAGAAGTCCAGTTCGCCGAGCGCCTCGTCGACCAGGCGCCGCTGATCCTCGGCGGTGAGCGCCTTGCGGGTGACCTTCTCGGTGGCCATGACCGTCAGGTCGGCGACCTCGCGGCGGATGTCGTCGAGGGCGCGCTTGGTCGCGGCCTCGATGTCGCGCTGGGCGCGACGGGTCGCCTCGGCGACCATCTCCTGCCCGCGCTCGCGCGCGTCGCGCTCCGGCGCCTCGGCCGTCTGACGGGCCCGCTGGACGATCTCCTCGGCCTGTCCACGGGCGGCCTGCAGCCGCTCGCGATAGTCGGCCAGCAGCTTGTCGGCCTCCTCGCGGGTGTGCTCGGCGGCTTCGATCGACGCGGAGATCGTGCGACGCCGCTCATCGAGCGCCGCGCGAATGCGCGGGAACGCCACCTTGTTGAGGATGTACAGCGAGATCAGGAACACGACCAGCGTCCAGATCGTCAGACCGACGTTGGGCGTGATCAGCCACGAGTTGCTGCTGGATGCGAGCGGTGCGGATATGCCAGGCATGACGGCGTTCAGCTCCATCTGGTCAGGGTCGGGTCGAGGTCTGGTCAGGGTCCGCCGTGGACCGGGCCGGGCGCAGATGCCTGGCGCGGTTGGCGAGGCCGGCGGGGTTGGCGAGTTGGGCGTTCATCGGCCGGCTTACAGGAAGAAGGCGATCAGCCCGCCGACCAGGCCATAGAAGAAGGTGGCCTCGGTCAGCGCGAACCCGAGCCACTGGATCGAGGTGATTTCGTCGCGCATCTCCGGCTGGCGCGTGACGGCCTCGATGACCTTGCCGAACAGCATGCCGATGCCGGCGCCGGCGCCGGCGGCCCCGCCTGCGGCGCCCACGCCGAGGGCGACTGAGCGGAGACCTTCCTTGGCGACTTCCGCGTTGGTGGACGATGCGATTACGTCAAGCATTCTTGGAATTGCTCCTTTGAGTTTGTCCTGGTGATGGCTTGCAGTGTTGTCGTGGCTTTGGCGGCCGGCTTTGGCGGCCTCAGTGGCTTCGAGTTGCGCCACCGAGATAGATGGCGGTGAGAATCGCAAAGATGAACGCCTGCAGGCCGGCGATCAGCACGGCCTCGAACAGGTAGATCGCGACCGCGAACGGCAGCGTGAACCAGCCCAGGATCTGCAGGCCGATGACCACGGCCAAGAGGCCGCCCATGAAGTCGATCAGCAGATGTCCGGCCAGCAGGTTGGCCCATAGCCTGACCGTCAGCGAGATCAGGCGCAGGAAGTTCGAGAGGATCTCGAGCGGATACATGATGATCAACATCCCACCACCCAGGCCGGAGGGCACGAGGCTTTTGATGTAGCCGAAGAACCCGTGGTGTTTGACGCCTTCGACGTTGTAGGCGATGAACACACCAAGCGAGAGCAGCAGCGGGATCGCAATGTTGGTGTCGGCGGCGTAGATCTGAAACGCGGGGATTTCCACGCCGAAGATCTTGAAGTTCTCGGCGCTGTCGACGGGCAGCGGGATGTAGCCGATCAGGTTGGTCACGAGGATGAACACGAACAGCGTGAACACGAGCGGAAACCACCTGCGGGCCATCTCCTCGTCCATATTGTCTTTGGTCATCCGCATCGACAGGTCATAGATCCACTCGACCACCGTCTGCAGGCGACCGGGGCGCAGCGTCATGCGTTTTGAGGTCCACAGCACGATGCCGACCGTGATCCCTGCCGCCAGCAGCAGATACAGCACGCCCTTGTCGAAGTTCAGCGGGCCGGCGATGTGAAACCAGGTTTCCAGGTGGAAGGCGCCGACGACATCGAAGGTTTCGTTGCGGTGGCTCTTGACGCCGAATGCGAGCCCGAACACGATCAGGCCGATGATGTAGACGGCGACGATGCCCAGGGTGATCTTCCTGGCCTTGCTCATCCCGCCTTTGCGCTCGGGTGTGGGCGTGGGCGGCGGTGGCACGGGCGCGGCTGCGGCTACGGCGCTCATCGCGTCGCCACCTGCTTCTGGGGCTGGCTCGGCGCACCCGAGAGCAGACGAACCACGAACGCCACCGAATAGGCGCCGAAGACCACCAGGCCGGCGGCCAGTCCGTCGGCGCGTCCGCCCGCCACACCGGAGACGACGATCGCCCCGACCAGCAGCCAGATGCGACCGAAGGACTCGGCCAGGTTCAGCCCGAGTTGGGTGCGCGGCTCGCGCGCGCGGGCGATCCAGCGCCGGTCGGTCTGAGCGAGCAGGCGCTGGGCGAGCCAGGCCACCGCGCCGATCGAGCATCCCAGCGCAGGGGCGCCGAGGGCGATCGCCACGGGCACCGCGATCGCGACCAGCACCACATCCAGATATCGAAAAAAAGTCAGGGTCATAGGGTCGTCCATACAGCAAAAAAACGCCGTGCCCTCACACGGCGGAGGTCCTCCGCAGCCATCCTGCCTGCGGAAGCGGGCGCAGTCTACCTTATCTGGGACTTAGTAACAAGTTTGTGACATGCGCCACGGGGAT
>DATJRL010000076.1:0-19349 GCA_035504785.1 Caulobacteraceae bacterium | reverse complement strand
GCCGTTGGCGAGGGCCAGTCCGAGTATGTCGGCATCCTCATCGGCGCGCTCCTGATAGCGCGCGGCGAGCGCGCGAGAGGTGGCGGCGCTCTGGGCGATGATCACGACGAAGCACGAGGCGGCGACAGGGAGGAGTTGGAGGGTCTCGCTCCAGCTCGCGAATGGCAGGCCGAACGACGGCAATCCTCCGGGAACCCGTCCGATCGTCGCCACGCCGAGATCCGCCAGGCCCCAGGACCGGCTCGCCGCGAGGGCGCCCACGACGAGGACGAGAGCGGTGGGGAAGCGCGGCGCGAACCGCCGGCCACCCAGGATCGCGACCACCATGGTCGAGGAAAGGACCAAAGTGGGCAGGTTCAGGCGTGGAAGTCCGAGCGCGATCTGCCACACCTGGAAGATCGAATTTCGGGCGGTGACGGCGACGCCCAGCATATCGCCCAGCATCGCGATGGCCACCTGGACACCGACGCCGGCCAGGAAGCCGACCAGCACGGTGCGCGACAGGAAGTCCGCGAGAAACCCGAGCCTGAAGATCCGGGCCAGCAGCAGCATGCCGGCAGTCAGCAGGGCCGTCGTGGCGGCGAGCGACAGGTATGCCGCGCCGCCGGGCTCGGCCATACGACCGAGCGTGCCCGCCAGGATCGCCGCCGTACCGGAGTCGGCGGCCACGACGAGATGCCGCGACGACCCGAACGCGGCGAAGGCGATGGGAACGAGAAGGGCCGTGTAGAGGCCGGTGACCAGCGGCATTCCGGCGATGCGTGCGTAACCCAACAGTTGGGGGATGTTCATCGAGGCGAGCGTGACGCCCGCCAGGACGTCGCGAACCGCGCGTCCTCCAACGGGCCGGGCCGCCTCGAACAATCTCAACCGCCCCAGCTTCATCGCCGCCAAGCACGGGCCAAGCGGACGTCGGCGCCCGCCGGGGCGCTCTCGAGCCGTCTGCATCTCTTGAGCTTGAGCTCTGGCACTGGGAGAATCCATCCGCAAACGGATGAATTCAGTGGCGCGAACGGGAGCGGGTGTCCATAGCCCCAGGGGAGTGGGGTCGTGAACTCGCCTCTGGATCATCCCCCACGGCGCCCGGCGCCGTCGGGTCGTCGCCAACCTATGGGGATCTTGACGTGCGTGATCCTGGCCCACGCTTTATCTAGAAGCCGCGCCATGAGCCCCCGGCGGCAAGCCAAGGCAGTCCCGACAGCGACGATCGCGACCCTGGTCGCGCTCATCCTGGCGGCTTGCGTCACTGGTCGGCCCGCGCTGCCCCCGCCTCCGGTCCACCCGAATGGTCAGGTCTTATGGCGGATCGTTCATGACCAGTGTGTCCCGGATCAGCGCGTTCATGGGGATCCCTCGCCGTGCGCGCTGGTTTCGCTGCAAAACGGCGAGGCCCGAGGCTTCGTGATCCTGAAAGACCGCGATGGCGTGGCGCAGTACCTGGTGATGCCGACGGCGAAGATCACCGGAATCGAGGATCCGGTCCTCCTAGCGCCCGGTGCAACCAACTATTTCGCGGCGGCCTGGAGCCTGCGAGATTATGTCGGCCGCCGGCTGCGACATCCGCTGGACCGCACGCAGGTCTCCGTCGCGGTCAATTCGATCTACGGCCGCAGCCAGGATCAGCTTCACCTGCACCTTGACTGTCTCGACAGCTCCGTCGGCGCCGCGCTTGCGGTCGCCCCGATACCGCGCGACGGTCGATGGACGCGTTTGGTGCTCAAGGCGCATCGCTACCGGGTCCGCTGGCTCGCCGGCGACGCTCTGCCGACGGTCAACCCGTTCGCGCTGTTGGCCGACGGCATCGCCGGCGCCCGTCGGGACATGGGAGCCTGGACACTGGCGCTGATCGGCGCTCGCGGACCTGGCGCCGTCCCCGGCTATTACCTGCTGGCCGATCGTGCGAACCCCGCCGCTGGCGACTTCGGTTCGGCGGAGGAACTCCAGGACCACGCGTGCCGGCTTTGACCGCCGGGTCAGGGATCGATCACGCGCCCATGCCGGCTCTGGTCGGCGTCGCATCGGCCGGTCGCCGCCCCTCGACGCGCCGGGCCAACTCCACCAGCCGTGCGTCTCGCTGCTGAGACAGGGCCGAGACCATCGAACGGCGAGTTTCCGGGGTCGCCGCCTCGCAAGCCTTCTCGAACCAGCCGAGCGCCTCGCCGAGGCGTCCTTGCGCGACGAGGAGCGTGGCGAAATTGTACTGCGCGCGAAAGTATCCGGTCTCGGCCGAGCGCTGGTACCACTGGTAAGCCGCGCGCCGATCCCGCGTTCCGCCCCAGCCTTCCTCGTAGCACCTGGCGAGCAGATTCATCGCCCGCCCATGACCCTGCGCGGCGGCGCGCCGGTACCAAACGCGGGCTTCCGGTCGATCCAGCGGCGCGCCGCGACCGTCGAAGAGCATGTTCGCGTAGTTGTACTGGCCCCAGTCGTAGCCGGCGTCCGCGGCTCTCCGGTACCACTGCGCCGCCAGGCCCAGGTCCGTCGCGGCGCCCCAGCCGTTCTCGTAGCAGCGGCCCACCATGTTCATGGCTTCGGGCAAGCCCTGCTTGGCCGCGCGCGTGAAGCAGCGCAAAGCCGCCGGCTGATCTTGCGCGACCCCCAGGCCGTCGAGCCGCATCTGGCCCAGGCGGAGCAGCGCCTCGGATATTCCATATCTCGCCGCGCTCTCGACCCAGGGGGCGGCGTTGGCGGCGTCTCCCGCCAGGAGCCGATGCAGTTCGCCGGCGCTCATGGCGCGCATCCGGCACATGCGCCGGTAATGGAGTTCGACGTCGGAGACCCCTTCGAACCCGCCAACGGCGCTCGGCGCCCGCTGCTGATCCCGGGCGACCTCGACCGGCCGCCGACGTTCCGAGCCAGAGCGGCGCCTCGACCGTTGCGGCCCCTCGACCCGCATCAGAACTCCGCCCGGACGGTGAGCTTTAGGGTGCGACCGGCACCGGGAATGGCGTGGTTCTCGGAAGCGGACGTATAGTACAGGCTGTCGTAGTAGAGCGTATTGAAGAGGTTGATGGCGTTGAGTTGCAGGGTCAGTTTCTCATTGAGTCGGTAGGAAGTCATGGCGTTCCAGACCAGGTAACTGGGGACTGTCGCGGCGATTGACCCGGGGGCGACGACGTTGGCGACCCTATGATCGAGATAGTTGAAGCCGAGCCCGACTTCCCAGGGACGAGTGACGCGGTATTCGGCCCAGGCGCTGCCCGAATTGCGGGCGAGGTTTGGAATGAGCGCGTTGGAGTACTTCACAACCGGGCTTGTCCCCATGTCGCCGCTCGTTAGACCGTCGAGGTAGGTGTATCCGGCGGTCAGCTCGAGGCGCGAACCGACGTGTCCGCTCGCGCCGAGTTCGAACCCCTGCACGCGCTCGTTGCCTTGCAACACCGTGAGTGCAGGATTTTCCGGGTCGTTGATCTGCGCGTTGTCGACCTCGGTGTGGAAGAGCGCGCCGGTGATGAGAAGACCGCCGCCCAACAGGCTGGTTTTCGAGCCGACCTCGTAAGTGGTCGCCTTGACCGGTCCGAGGTTGGCCAGCTTGGACGTCAAGGTGAGCGCTTCCGCCGAGGGGTCGAAGGAAGTCCCGAACGACGCATAGAGACTCTGCCAAGGGGCGGGCTTGTAGACGAGCGCAAGTCTCGGGCTCGGAACAACGTCGACGTGGCTCAGCTTGAGCTGCGCCCCGGTGGCGAGCGTGACCTGGTCGTAATAGGCGGCGAAGCGATCGACGCGCACCCCGGCGATCACGTCTAGATGCGAACCAACGCTCATGGTGTCGGTCAGGTACGCCGCCTCCGAGTCGGCGTTGGTGTCTTGAGTCGCCGTGACGGGCTCGACCGGTCTGATCTCGTTCGGGTTAGGGTTGAGCAGCGGTGTTTCCGGCACCCAGTTGTTATCGCCGTTGAATGGATTGTTGTACTTGTCGAGATCGTTGGTTTGCCGCGCGAGTTCGAGTCCGGCCACGAGCGTGTGGTCCAGCAAGCCGGTGGAAAACCGCGCGGTCAGATCGAGCTGGTCGGTGAGATTGGTCTGGACGCCGGAGCTGTCCGGCGCGTCGCGTCCGACGAGGATGCTGCTCAAGGGCGTTCCGGGCGTTGGCGCCCCTTGGCCTCCGGAAGCCACGCTGCCGAAATTCGGCGCGTCGAACTGGTAGTCGAACCCGTAGTTGGCGTAGCGGAGGGTATCCGAGAGGCTCAGGTTGGACGCGAACTCGTGGGTGACCCGCAAGGTGCCGATGTCGACCTGGGACGTCGCGCGGTCCGAGGCCAGTCCGTAGAAATCGTGAGGATTGACCGGCGCTGGGGCGCCATCGACGAACGGTATCCCCGTGTCTGGAACGTCATCTTCGGATAGGTGAAAGTAGGCGAGCGTAACCGTCGTAGGTTCGCCCAGGCCGAAGCTGACCTCCGGCGCGACGCCCCAATGGCGGTTGCGAACGTCGTCGCGGCCGGCCACCTCCGAGGCCTCTCCCATGGCGTTCAGACGAAACGCCGCCGAAGGTCCGATGGGTTGATCGAGATCGAGCGTGCCCCGGAGCTCGTCATTCGTACCGACATCCGCCGCCAGGAGCGCGCTCGGCGCCAGGCTCGGCGCCTTGCTCACCTGGTTCACAGCGCCGCCGGTCGAGCCGCGGCCGAAAAGGGTGGCCGAGGGGCCCTTGAGCACTTCGATCGACTGCAGGTTGAACGGGTCGCGGACGTAGATCGCGGCGTCGCGGATCCCGTCGAGAAAGAAGTCGTTGAACGCCGAGAAGCCGCGAATGTTGATGGTGTCGCCGCGCGCCGCGCCTTCGCCGGCGTTCAGCGTGATGCCAGGAACGTTCTTCAGCGCGTCTTCCAGTCGGGTCGAGGCCTGTTGCTCGAGGATCTGCAGAGGAACGACGTTCACCGACTGCGGCGTGTCCTGGACGGTGAGCGGAATCTTGTCGCCGAGCAGCGGCCGGATTCCGGTGACCACGACGCCCTCGACGTCGCGCGGCGCGGCGGTTGGAATCGGCGAGCCGTTCTGTTCCGTCGGCGCGGATTGCGCCGCTGCCGGCGACCCGGCCGCCGAGCCGGCGATGCAAATCCCAACCGCGCCGGCGGCATGCAGCGCCGATCCGAGAGTTTGAGCGGTATCAGATGGACGCATTCGCAAAACCCCCACGGAATTCGACCGACCACGATCCGAGCTCGGCGGCGGGTCGGGCGGAACTCGACACGCGGTCGGCGGTCCCTGTTGCTATTGCGAGGCATTCTTAATTGCAAGACAAAGTTCCGGCCTCGGGATGGCGCGTGCGGTCCGGGCCGTCCTGAGAGGGATAGGGCATGTGACGTTCCTGACACACTATCGTCCCTATCGAGTCGGTGATCGAAATGGTCGCTTGCCTCGGGCGCGAACTGGCAAAAAAGTAGCCCGGCGAACCAACGTCCGCCGGGCTAGTTAGCGCCGCTGAGCGGAGGGGGTAATGCCCGCGGCGGCATGTATATGTCGTCCGCGGGCACTTTATTCAACACCGTGGTCGTCGCCTCGACGCTGCGCGGCGGACGCATGACGTCGGAAGCCGTGGGAAGGTGCATTTCCCCGTGCGGCGGTTGCGGCGCGAACGCGGCCATGTGAAAAGACCGCACCAGATTCCGGGAGCGCAACCATGCGGTCATTTCTTGCCTTTGTCGCCACGGCGCTCGTGGTGTGCGCGATGTCGGCTCCCGCAGCCGCCGCGCCATGGCATCATCATCATCACCATTGCCACTGGCGCCATCACCACCGCGTCTGTTGGTGATCGGTCGGCTGCGTCGCCGAGCTGACTTTCCCTTCGGGGGCGAAAGGTGTCGCAGGTGGGGCGCTCTCCAACGAACGCCGCCTAGGCTCTCGGGGCCTGATGCAACGGCTGGTCTCAGGTCTTCACGCGACGCGTAATTCGCACCGTTGGCTCGCGTCGGTCGGGTCCGTGGTCCGTGTCGGACGTCCGGCCGATTCCGTGACGGTCGGCTGGGTGGCCACCTGCCGGCCGCGCGTCGTCCGCCTGAGCCGGATCGCCGGGGATCGCCGGTGACCGAGCGCCTGCTCATCGTCGGCCCGAGTTGGCTGGGCGACGCGGTGATGATGGGCTCGCTTGTCCAGCGGTTGAAGGCGACCGTCCCGGAGCGGGCGATCACCGTGCTCACCCCGGCGCATCTGGCGGGCGTGGTGCGGCGCTTGCCCGGCGTCGCCGACACGCTGGTCAACCCCTTTGCGCACGGCGCTTTGAAGCTCGCCGAACGCGCCGCATTCGGCCGGTCGCTCAGCGGCCGGTTCGATGCGGCCATCGTGCTGCCGCACTCGTGGAAGTCGGCCCTGGTCCCGCTGTTTGCCCGCATTCCCCGGCGCAGCGGTTTCGTCGGCGAGGCGCGCTACCTGGTGCTGAACGACGCCCGGAAATTGGACGAGGCGGCTCTGCCGCGGATGGTCGACCGTTTCTGTCTGCTGGCCGAGCAGCCCGGCGTCCGCGCGCCCGGTGCGTCCCCGCCGCCGCGGCTGGAGGTCGATCCGGCCGACGTCGCGGCGACCCGAGTCCGGCTGGGGCTGGCCGACGGACCGGCCGTCGCGCTTTGCATCGGCGCCGAGTACGGCCCGGCCAAGCGCTGGCCGGCGCGCCACTTCGCCGAACTGGCGCGGCGGCTGGCGGGAAAGGGGATACAGCCCTGGCTGCTGGGCGGCCCCGGCGACGTCGCCGCCGGCGCGGAAGTCGCTGGGCTCGCGCCGGGCGCCATCGATCTCACCGGTCGCACGAATCTGGACGAGGCCGCCGGCCTGATCGCCGGTGCGACGGCGGCGGTCAGCAACGACAGCGGATTGATGCACGTCGCCGCGGCCGTGGGTCGGCCCCTCGTGGCGCTCTACGGGTCCTCCTCGCCCACCTTCACGCCGCCGCTGAGCGACCGCGCCGTCATCCTGAGCGAAGGCTTGCCGTGCAGTCCTTGTTTCGAGCGCGTCTGCCCGCTGGGCCACTTCAACTGCCTCAACGGCCTTTCGCCGGACCGCGTCTGGGCCGCGCTGCGCCCGATGTTCGCCCGCCTGGTCTAAGCGCGGACCCGGCCGAAACGCTCGGCCGAGCGTTGTCGCGCTTTCTCGGCCTCGGTCTCGCGATCGCGCGGGGGCGCGGTGGTCTCCAGGGCGTGCATCAGTCGATGGGCGGCTACGAACACCTCGTCGATGGCCATATCGAAGGCGACCTTGTTGGCCTTCGACGGGGCGTTGAAGCCGCTGAGCTTGCGCACGAACTGCAGCGACGCCGCTCGGATTTCCTCGTCGGTGGCCGGCGGGTCGAAGTTGAACAGCGTCTTGATGTTGCGGCACATGATTTGGCCTCCGGATCCTCGCGACGAGACTAACCCGGCGGCGGCGCCCGGCGAAAGCCGGCGCGGCGACCGGGGCCGCTTGCCGTTGCGACAATCGTGGCCCAAAGCGGCGGCATGTCGACCGAGCCCACCCCCGCCATGCTGCTTCGCGCGGATGTTCGCCTGTTCGGCGACATCCTCGGCCGGGTGCTCAAAGCGGAGGAGGGCGAAGCGGTCTTCGAGGCGATCGAGGCGATCCGCCAGGCGTCGGTGGCCTACCACAGGGACGGAACGCCGGAACGCGCGGCGAAGCTAGACAACCTGTTGCGGGGGCTCAGCCTGCCGGACGCCCTGCGCTTCGCCCACAGCTTCGTCTGCTTCTCGCAGCTCATCAACATCGCCGAGGACCAGGAAGCGCGCCGGCGCCTGCGGGCGGGCGGCGATCCCAACCGCTCGCTGGCGGGCGCGATCCGGCGACTGGCGGATGCGGGCGTCGATGCGGCCGCGGTGCAGCGCCAACTGGAGCGCGCCCTCGTCGTGCCGGTGGTCACGGCCCACCCCAGCGAAGTGCGCCGCAAGAGCGTGATCGACCGCGTCAGCCGCATCGCCGAAACCTTCGACGCCTACGACCGCGCCGCGGCCGATCGAGCGCCGATCCAAGAGCAGCTGGCCCGGCAGATCCTGATCCTGTGGGCGACCCGGCAGCTGCGGCCAACGAGCCTCGGGGTGGCCGACGAGATCGAGAACGCCGCCTCCTTCTTCGAACGCACCTTCCTGGCCGAATTGCCGGGCCTCTATGGCGACCTCGAGCGCATCCTCGCCGACGGGCGCTCGCCGCCGAGCTTCCTCCGCATCGGTTCCTGGGTCGGAGGCGACCGGGACGGGAATCCCAATGTCACCGGCGAGACCCTGCGCTACGCCTTCCTCACCCAGTCGCGTCTGGCGGTTTCGCACTACCTCGAGGAGATCCACGCCCTCGGCGCGGAGTTGTCGCTCTCGACGGAGCATGTCGCCGTGTCGCCCGCCCTGGCCGCCTTGGCCGACGCCTCGGGCGACGAAGCGGCGCCGCGACGCGACGAGCCTTACCGGCGCGCGCTCACCGGCATCTACGCCCGCCTCGCGGCCGCGGCCCCGAAGCTGACCGGCGCCCCGCCGGCTCGGCAACCCACGATCGAACTGGCGCCTTACGCCGGCGCCGAGGAGCTGAAACGCGACCTCGAGACGATCCGCGACTCCCTGGTCGCGCACCACGGCCCGACCTTCCGGCATGGCCGGCTCGGCGACCTGATCCGCGCCGTCGACTGCTTCGGCTTCCACCTCGCCACCGTCGACATGCGTCAGAACTCCGACGTGCACGAACGTGTGGTGGCGGAGCTGTTCCGGGCCGTCGGCGTTTGCGCCGACTACCTGGCGCTGGGCGAGGACGCCCGCATCGCCCTGCTGCTGTCCGAGCTCTCGACCCTGCGCCCGCTGGTGTCGCCGTTGGCGGACTATTCGGGAGAAACGCTGGAAGAGCTGGCGACTCTGCGGGCGGCGGCGGCGGTCAGCGGCCGCTACGGGCCCAGGGCCATCGACACCTACGTCATCTCCAAGACCACTGGGGTGTCCGACCTCCTGGAGGTCTATGTGCTCCTGAAGGAGGTCGGGCTGTTCGCCCCGGGCGACGCCGGTCGCTCGCCGATCCAGGTGGCCCCGCTCTTCGAAACCATCGCCGACCTGGAGGCGGCGCCCGCGACCATGCGCGCCTTCCTGGCGCTCGACCCGTTGCGCCCGCACCTGGCGGCTCGGGGAGCGCAGGAGATCATGATCGGCTACTCGGACTCGAACAAGGACGGCAGTTACCTGACCTCGATCTGGTCCCTGCACGAGGCGCAGAGCGAGCTGAAGGACGTGGTGGAGAGCGCGGGCCTGGCGCTGCAGTTCTTTCATGGCCGCGGCGGCGCCGTCGGCCGCGGCGGCGGCTCCAGCTTCGACGCCATCATCGCCCAGCCGCAGGGGACGGTGGCCGGGCGCATCCGCATCACCGAGCAGGGCGAGGTCGTCGCCAACAAGTACGCCGACCCGGCGATCGGTCGCGAAAGTCTGGAGACGATGGTCGCGGCCGTGCTCCTGGCGAGCCTCGCCCCACGCGGCGGCGTGGCTCATGCCTCCGGCGCCGGCGTGATGAGCGAGCTTTCCGACGCCTCGCGGCGCGCCTACCGGGCGCTGGTCTACGACACGCCGGGTTTCGCCGAATTCTTCCGCGAAGCCACGCCGATCCGCGAGATCTCCAACCTCAACATCGGCAGCCGGCCGCCATCGCGCACGCCGTCGGAGCGGATCGAGGATCTGCGCGCCATCCCATGGGTGTTTTCGTGGTCGCAGGCCCGGGTGATGCTGCCGGGGTGGTTCGGCTTCGGATCGGCCGTGGCGGACCGCGACCTGCCCGAGTTGGCCGATCTCGCCGAGAGCTGGCCGTTCTTCGCCTCGGCGCTGGCCAACATGGAGATGGTGATGGCCAAGGCGGACATGGGCGTCGCCCGCCGCTACGCCGGCCTGGTCGCCGATCCGGCGCTGAGGCGCACCGTGTTCGACGCCATCGCCGCGGAGTTCGAGCGCACCCAGGAGGCTCTGCTCTCGATCCGTCGGCAAACCGCTCTGCTCGGGGACCAGCCGGAGCTCGCCGCCCACATCCGATACCGACGGCCCTATATCGAGGCGCTGAACCACCTGCAGATCGAGCTCATTGGCCGCCACCGCGAAGGCGACGAGGACCCGCAGGTGCGCGAGGGGATTCTGCTGACCATGAACGGCATCGCCACGGGCTTGCGCAACAGCGGGTGACGGCGGCGGCGCGTCAGGCTTGACCGCCGGGCGGGAACCGGCGCTACCGGAAGCGTGTTCCGCCAGACGAGGGATGCTCGATATGACATTTCGCAGATATTCGCGTGCATCGGCCGCAGCGCTGGCGCTCGGTCTCGGGCCGGTCGTCGCGTTCGCCCAGCCCGTCAGGGTGCCGCTGGACCAGGAGGCGACGGTTGGCGGCGTCGGCGTGGGCTGCACGGGCATCGGCCAGACCAAGAATGATCCGAAGTGGCGGGCCTACCCCGTGAAGCTGGAGTTCGCCGACGCCCAACGCGCGCTGCTCGCCAATGAGGTGGTGACGGTGTCGGCCGGCGGCGGCCCGCCCCTGCTGGAGGTCGCCTGCGAAGGGCCCTGGGTGCTGCTGAAGCTTCCGCCCGGCAAGGCCGATCGCGTCGAGGCGAGTCTGGCGCAGTCGTCGGCCCAGCCACGCAGCGCTTCGGTGACAGCGCCGGCTCATGGCCAGGCGACATTCGTGCTCACCTTTCCCGACGCGCACTGATACAGCTTTTCTTCCGGTTGAGTTCGCGAATACTGGCGAAATCGCTAGGTCTCGGTCGATCGGGACCAACGCGACATCTTTGCCGCGCGCCGGGTTTTGCGGGAGTAACCTTGATTTTTAGCATCTCGCTAACCGCCAGTGCGCGAAGATGACCGCCATGCGCGAGATGCCGGTCAGATGGGCAGTCGAGGAAGAGGCGCCGAAGGGCCGCCTCCGCTCTTATCTTCTGCTCGCCTTAACCACGGCCGTCCTGGTCTTCTGCGGGACGCTGCTGGTCCGCTGACCCGCTCCTTCTTCCGCGAGGGGAGACGGAATATTGGCCTCGAGCTCCGCCAGCCACACCGCCGCGTCGCCGTCCGAGGGCGCGCGCCAGTCGCCGCGGGGACTCAGGGAGCCGCCGGACGAGATCTTCGGCCCGTTGGGCAGGGCCGAGCGCTTGAACTGGCTGAAGGCGAAGAACCGCACCAGAAACACCTCCAGCCACTTGCGGATCTCGGGCAGGTCGTAGGCGCGCCGCGCCGCCGGCGGCGTGTTCTCGGGCCAATCGCCGACGCCGGCGTCCGACCAGGCATGGTGGGCCAGGTAGGCGACCTTGGAGGGGGAGAAGCCATAACGCACCGTGTAGTAGAGATTGAAGTCCTGCAGGGCGTAGGGACCGACGATCGCCTCGGTGGACTGGATCGCCCCGGAGGCGTCGGCGGGCACCAGCTCCGGCGAGATCTCGGTGGCGAGGATGGCGTGCAGCAGCTTCGCCGTGGCGTCGTCGACGTCGCCCGAGGCGGCCACGAAGCGGATCAGGTGCTGGATCAGCGTCTTGGAGACCGAGGCGTTGACGTTGTAGTGGCTCATCTGGTCGCCGACGCCGTAGGTGCACCAGCCCAGCGCCAGTTCCGAGAGGTCGCCGGTCCCCACCACGAGGCCCCCGTTGTGGTTGGCCAGTCGGAACAGGTAATCGGTGCGCAGGCCCGCCTGGACGTTCTCGAAGGTGACGTCGTAGACCGGCTCCCCGCCCGCAAAGGGGTGGCCGAGATCGGCCAGCATCTGCCGGGCGGCCGGGCGGATATCGATCTCGCCGGCGGTGGCGCCGATGGCGGTCATCAGCGCCGTCGCATTGGCCTTGGTGGCGTCGGAGGTGGCGAAACCGGGCAGGGTGTAGGCGAGGATGTCGCTGCGCGGCCGGCCCAGCTTGTCGAGCGCCCGGGCGCAGACGATCAGGGCCTGAGTGGAATCGAGTCCGCCGGACACGCCGATCACCAACTTGCGCGAACCGGTCGCCTCGAGCCGCTTGGCCAAGCCTTCGACCTGGATGTTGTAGGCTTCGTAGCAGTCCTGGGCGAGGCGGGCGGGGTCGGCCGGCACGTAGGGGAACCGCTCGACTTTCCGCTGCAGCTTCACCGTCTGGTTCGGCGCATCGAGAGCTATCGGAACGCTGCGGAATGGGCGATCGGGGCGGAGTTCCGACGCGGCGTTGTCGGCGAAGCTGTTCACGCGCATCCGCTCCGCCCGCAAGCGCCCCAGGTCGACGTCCGCCAGGGTCAGGTTCTCGGCCACGAAGCGCTCGGACGACGCCAGTTCGACGCCGTTCTCGAAGATCTCGGCCTGGCCGTCCCAGGCGAGGTCCGTGGTGGATTCGCCCAGGCCAGCGGCCGTGTAGAGGTAAGCCGCCATACAGCGGGCGGATTGGCTGGCGCAAAGCAGCCGCCGCGTCTCGGCCTTGCCGATGGTGATGTTGCTGGCGGAGAGGTTGATCAGCACCTCCGCGCCCGCCAGCGCCGCGTGGCTGGACGGCGGGATCGGCAGCCACACGTCTTCGCAAATCTCCACATGGAAGGTGGCGCGGATGGCGCCTGAGGACTCGAACAGCAGGTCGACGCCGAACGGAACGCGAGCTCCGGCGACCTCGATCGTCTGGCCCCGCACGGCGGCGCCGGAGGTGAAGTGGCGTTTCTCGTAGAATTCCCGGTAGTTGGGCAGATAGGCTTTCGGCGCGACGCCGAGGACCGCGCCGCGATGGATCACCACGGCGGTGTTGTAGAGCCGAGCCTTGGCGCGGAGCGGCGCACCGACGATCAAGGCGGGGAAGAGCTCCCGCGACGCCAGCGCCAGGCGCGAGATCTGTGCTTCGACGGCGTCCAGCAGCGCCTCCTGGTGAAGCAGGTCGTCGATGGCGTAGGCCGAAAGCGAGAGCTCCGGAAACACCACGATCGCCGCCTTGGCCGCGTCGGCGCGCTCGGCCAGCGTCAGGATGGCGTCGGCGTTGGCCCGCGGGTCGCCGACGCTGGCGCGCGGCACCGCGGCGGCCAGGCGCACGAAGTCGTGGGCGTAGAGGCTGTGGAAGTCGTGGGTCACCGGAACTCCCTTATGCTAAAAGTGAGCATAAGTCGTTAGCGAGGATATAGCCATCGCAGCCGACTCAGCCAGGGCCTTGCGCGCCGCCAGCTTGTCCGCTTGGGTGGCGCCGACCCAGCGGGTCGAGAGGAGAGCCCCATGAGCCTGACCGGTCGATGCTATTGCGGCGCCATCCGCTACGAGGCCGACGGCGAGCCCGGGTTCCGGGGGCAGTGCCACTGCCGCGAATGTCAGTACATCTCCGGCGGGGCCGAGAACGTTTTCATGATCGTGCCCGCCTCGGGGTTTCGCTACACCCAGGGGGCGCCGAAGGGCTTCTCGCGAACCGACATCGACAACGCCGCCACCCGCGAGTTCTGCGCCGATTGCGGCACGCACCTGACCACGCGCGTCCCCCGCGATCCGAGCATCGTGATCCTCAAGGTCGGCACGCTTGACGATCCCAAGGCCTACGGCGGCCCGCAGGCGGTGATCTGGACGAAGGACGCCCAGCCGTTCCACCTGATGCCGGAGGGCGTCCCACGGTTCCCCGGCTTCCCGGGGCGCTAGAGTGGGGTACGCCGAACGGGTCCTGCAGCCGGGCGAGACCATCGCCTACCGAGCGCGGCTGCACTGGGTGATCTACCTGGCCGGCATGGTGCTGGTGGTCGTCGCCATCGCGGCCGCGATCGCCGCCTTGCTGTTGAAAACCGACGCGGCGCGGTACGGCTTGCTGCTGGCGGCCGTGATCGCCCTGTTCCTCGGCGTTTTCCAGATGACTCGCGCCTGGCTCTGGCAAGTGAATACCGAGATCACCGTCACCAACCGCCGCATCATCTACAAAAGGGGGTTCATCTCGCGGAACACCGTGGAGATGAACCTCGACAAGGTGGAAAGCGTGCTGGTGCAGCAGACCTTGGTAGGCCGTATGCTCGACTACGGCACGGTGATCGTGCGAGGCGTCGGGGCGGGGCTCGAGCCGGTGCGGCTGATCTCACACCCGCTCGACCTGCACCGGCACGTCAGCGCGCCGGCGCCGACCTGACCGGGCGCGAGGTTGAGCACCGACCCGCGCGGCAACTGGGACGCCAATGCGGCGGTCCTGACGTTCACCCACCCGCTCGACACCAGCTGGCTCGCGTCGCTGCCGATCACCGCGCGGGTTCTCGACTACGGCTGCGGCTACGGGCGCACGCTCGCCGAGCTGCGTGACGCCGGGTGGCGCAACACGATCGGAGTCGATCTCTCGGGCGAGATGATCGCGCGAGGCCGCGCCAAGCATCCAGACCTCGATCTTCGCCACATCGACCGCATGCGGCTGGCGGAACCGGATGGCGCGTTCGACGCCGCGCTGCTCTTCGCCGTCCTGACGGCCATCCTCGACGAGACCGAGCAGGACGCGGTGATGGCGGAGCTGCGCCGTCTCGTGCGGCCGGGCGGGCTCCTTTATCTCAGCGACTATCCCCTGCAAGCCGGGTCCCGCTACGCCGAGCGCTACGCGGCGGGGCTGGCGCGCTTCGGCGTCGAAGGCGCCTGGACTCGCGAGGATGGGGGCGTCTTTCGTCACCATCCTCGCGAGAGGCTCCGGACGCTGACGGATGGCTTTTCACTCATCGCCGAGCGGGAGATCGACGCCACGACCATGAGCGGCTCACCCGCCGTCGTCGTCCAGATGCTGGGACGCCGCGCGCCAACACTCGACGAAGGCTGACTTCTCCGTCACGTCATGGCCGGGCTTGTCCCGGCCACCCATCGCTGGAAACCGGGCTTCCTTGAAGTTTCACAATAGGTGGCCGGGACAAGCCCGGCCATGACGTGAGGAGCGAGCTTGATAACGCCGCTGGTCGCCGGCAATTTCGCGCGTCGCGTTCCGCGGTTTCGATGTCATGGCCGGGCACGTCCCTGCCACGCAGGGCGAGTAGTCCCTAAGCCGGCTCCAGGGCGTTGGCGACCGCCTCGTCCACGCGCTCCAGCCAAATGAATTCCAGCCGGTCGCGGGCGTCCTTGGGGATCTCGTCGTAGTCGCGGCGGTTGCGGGCGGGCAGCATGACCCGTTTCAGGCCCGCGCCCGCGGCCGCGACGACCTTCTCCTTGATGCCGCCCACCGGCAGCACCAGCCCGCGCAGACTGATCTCGCCGGTCATCGCGGTGTCGGCGCGCACCTTGCGGCCGGTCATCAGCGAGGCGAGCGCCATGTACATGGCCACCCCCGCGGACGGCCCGTCCTTTGGCGTCGCGCCAGCCGGCACGTGGACGTGGATGTCGCTCTTCTCGAACAGCGCCGGGTCGACCCCCAGCTGCGCGGCCTGGCTCTTCACCAGGCTCAGCGCGGCCTGCGCGCTTTCCTTCATCACATCGCCGAGCTGGCCGGTGAGGATCAGATGTCCGCCGCCCGGCGTGCGCGCGGCCTCGATGAAGAGGATGTCGCCGCCCACCGGCGTCCAGGCGAGGCCGGTGGCCACGCCGGGTGTCGAGGTGCGCATGGCGACTTCGTTCTCGAATCGTGGCCCGCCGAGGATCTCGGCGACCTCGGCCGGTCCGATCTTCACGTGCTCGGCCTTGCCCTCGGCGATCTCCACCGCGGCGTGGCGCAACACGCGGCCGATCTCGCGCTCGAGGCCGCGCACGCCGGCTTCGCGAGTGTAGCTCGAGATGATGCTCGCGATGGCGGCGGGCTCGACCTCGGCCTGCGCCTCCGTCAGGCCGTTGGCTTCCAGCTGCCGCTTCACCAGGTAGCGCGCCGCGATCTGCTCCTTCTCCGCGGCCGTGTAGCCGGCGAGGCTGATCACCTCCATCCGGTCCCGAAGCGGGCCGGGGATGGTGTCCATGACGTTGGCCGTCGCGATGAACACGACCCGCGAGAGGTCGAACGGCACCCCCAGATAGTTGTCGCGGAAGGTGTTGTTCTGCTCCGGGTCCAGCACCTCGAGCATCGCGGATGCGGGATCGCCCTGGATGCCGGCGCCCATCTTGTCGATTTCGTCCAGCATCATCACGCAGTTGCGCGCGCCAGCCTTGCGGATCGCCTGGATGATGTTGCCGGGCAAGGCGCCGATGTAGGTCCGGCGGTGTCCGCGGATCTCCGCCTCGTCGTGCACCCCGCCCAGGCTGGTGCGGACGAAGGGACGGCCGAGCGCCTTGGCGATCGACTGGCCGAGCGAGGTCTTGCCCACGCCCGGCGGGCCGACGAGGCACAGGATCGGCGCCTTGCCTTCCGGCGCCAGCTTGCGCACCGCCAGGTACTCGATGATCCGGGTCTTGACCTTCTCGAGGCCGTAGTGGTCGGCATCCAGGATGCGCCGCGCCTCCGCGATGTCGATCACGGGAGTCTCGGGCAGCTTCCAAGGCAGCTCGATCAGCCAGTCGAGGTACGTGCGGATCATGCCGTATTCGGCGGACGCGTCCGGCATCCGCTGCAGCCGGCGCAGCTCCTTCTTGGCCTGCTTCTCGACCTCCTCGGGCATGCCGGCGGCATCGATGGCCTTTTGCAGCTCGGCGATCTCCGCGGCGCCGGCGCTGTCCTCGCCGAGCTCTTTTTGGATGGCGGCCATCTGCTCGCGCAGCAGCACCTCGCGCTGGCGTGAATCCAGGGAAGCCCTGGTCTGCTGGCCGATCTCGGCCGACAGCCTCAGCACCTCCAGCCGGTGCGCCAGCAGCCGCGAGACCTTGTCGAGGCGCGGAAGCAGATCGACCGTCTCCAGGATGTCCTGCTTCTCGACCGGCGCGATATCCATGTAGGCGGCGGCGAGGTCGGCGAGGGCGGCGGGCGACTGCTGGCTCTCGATAGCCATGCGCAGTTCCTGCGGCGCCTGCGGCAACAGGCTCAGCACCTCCAGCGACTGCTCCTTCAGCAGCAGGAAACGGGCCTCGATTTCGGAGCTGGTGGTTTGCGGCTCCGGGAGGTGCAGGCCCTTGGCGACCAGGTAGGGGTAGCCTGGCACCCACTCGGTGATCCGCACCCGCTGCACGCCCTGGCAGACCACGTGATGGGCCCCATCGGGCGCGGTCACATAGCGCAGGATGTTGGCGACGGTCCCGACGCTGTGCAGCTGCTCCGGGCCAGGATCGTCGACGCTCGGGTCCTTCTGCAGCACGATCAGCACCTGACGCTGCTCGCGCGCCGCCGCCTGCGCGGCTTGCACCGAGAGGGCGCGGCCGATGGTGATCGGAAACACGATCTCGGGGAACAACACCACGCTGCGCACCGGCACCACGATGAGGGCGTCCGGGGGCGGGGAGTTGGCGGTGGGCCGGGTGTCGGCCTTGGCGTTCAGGGTGGCGTTGTCGGTCATGGCTTAGGGGTCTTGGAAAGGCTGATCACGAGGCATCCGTTCGCTTCGGCGCGTTTCACGCCGTCGTAGCGACCGGCGGGGAGGGGGATGCGGCGCTCGAAATGCCCGCGCGGCAGTTCGAGTCGGTGAATGATCGCGGCGTGGAGTTCGCGCGGCAGGATGCGCTGACCGGCGATGACGAGCACGCCGTTCTCGATGACGGCCTCCACCTGGCTAGGGTCGACACCGGGGAGCGCCGCCAGGACCAGCACCTCGTGCTCGGTCTCCAGGACGTCGATCGGAGGCTCCCAGCAGGTCTGCGCCTTGCGGGTCGGAACGAACATCTCCAGGTGCAACCGCTCGGCCCTGGCCAGCATCTGCAACGCTTCCGACCACATCCAGTCGTGCGGATCGCTCATTCGCGCCCTCTCCAACCCGGCCCCGAGTTAGCCGGTCCCTTCACATGGCGACGCCTTGCCGCGTGTTCCAGCCTCGGAAACGCCGGGGCTTGCCAATAGTTCGGCGTCCATCTAATTAGACAGCTGTCGATCTACAAGACCCTAAGATGTCCGGGACGGACCTTGACACCCTGCTGGCCTTCTTCAAGGCCATGGCCAACGAAAGCCGGCTGCGCATCGTCGGCCTGCTGGCCGAGCGCGAGCGCAGCGTGCAGGAACTGGCCGAACTGCTGTCCCTGAAGGAGCCGACCGTCTCCCACCACCTCGCGACGCTGAAAGCGCTGGGCCTCGTCAGCGCCCGCGCCGAAGGCGTGACCCGCTGGCATGCGCTAAGGTTGGAGGCGCTGACAGCGATGAACCGAAGCCTCCTCGATCCGAAGGGCGTCGAGCAGCTGACGGCGCAGGTCTCCGACACGACGTGGGAGGCGAAGGTGCTGGAGAGCTTCGTGGACGCCGGTGGCAAGCTGGCCACCATCCCCGCCAGCCGCCGCAAGCGCTGGATCGTGCTGAAGTGGCTGGCCGAGCGCTTCGAGGAAGGCCGCCGCTACCGCGAAGCCGAGGTCAACGAGATCATCGGCCGTCGCCACTGGGACTACGCCACCCTGCGCCGCGAACTCGTCGGCGCCGGCATGATGGCCCGCGACGGCGGCATGTACTGGCGGCTGCCGGAGAAGGAGTGGCGCCAGGCGGACCACCCTCCCCCTTGAGGGGAGGGTCGACGCGAAGCGTCGGGGCGGGGGGATATCGCTGCGCTTGGGGTGGTTGCCAGCAGACCCCCACCCCAACCCCTCCCCTCAAGGGGGAGGGGCTTTGTATTCCCTCAGCCAGTCACAAAACGCCTTCACGCCTGCCCCGAGCGGCGTCGCGGGCTTGAAGCCGGTCAGCGCCTCCAGCAGTGATGCGTCGGCGAAGGTGGCGGCCATGTCGCCGGGCGCCGGATCCAGGATGCGGCGCTCGGACCGGCGGCCGAGGGCGGCTTCGATCGCCGCGATGAGATCGGTGAGCCTCTGCGGCGCGCCGCCGCCGATGTTCACGACCCGCCAGGGCGCGACGGGACTCAGCGAGTCCCGCGCGCTCGCCGGCTCGCCCTTGACCGGCGCGAGGGGGATCAGACGCACGATCGCCTCGACCAGGTCGTCGACGTAGGTGAAGTCGCGCCAGATCTCGCCGCCGCCATAGATCTCGATCGGCTGGCCCGCGAGGATCGCTTCGGCGAATCGCCACGGCGCCATGTCCGGCCGGCCCCAGGGTCCGTAGACGGTGAAGAAGCGGAACGCGGTGACGGGCGTGCCCCAGAGCTGGCTCTGGGCGTGGCTCATCAGCTCCCCGGCCTTCTTCGAGGCCGCGTAGAGGGTGAGGGGGTAGTCGGCCCGGTCGCGCTCCTCGAAGGGGCGCTTGTCGTTGGCGCCATAGACGGAGCTGGTGGACGCTATCAGCAGGTGCTCAACGTCCGCTTCCCTCGCCAGCTCCAGCACGTTGAACGCGCCCACCAGGTTGGCGTCGACGTAGGCGCGGGGGTTTTCGAGGCTGTAGCGGACGCCGGCCTGGGCGGCGAGGTGGACGATGACCGCCGGCCTGGCGCGCCGCACCGCCTCGGTCATCGCCGGTATGTCCTCCAGCATGATCGCTTCGAACGAGAAGCCGTTGTGGCGATTCA
>DATJRL010000075.1:0-20761 GCA_035504785.1 Caulobacteraceae bacterium | reverse complement strand
TGTGCGGCGACGGCGGCTTCAACATGCTGATGTGCGAGTTCCTGACCGCCGCGCATCACAAGCTGCCGGTCAAGGTGGTGATCTACAACAACTCCGCGTTCGGCTTGATCCACCTGGAGGCCGAGTCGGTGGGCCTGCCGCCGTACGAAAAGGGCATCGCGTTCCCCAATCCGGACTTCGCGGCGTTCGCGCAGGCCTGCGGCGGCCGCGGTTTCAAGGTCGACGACCCCCGCAAGTTGCGGTCCACGATCGCCGATGCGCTCGCCTGTGAGGGTCCGGCGATCGTCGATGCGGTCGTCGCGGACGATGAGCTGCCCAACCTGCCGCATGTCGACCTCGCTCAACTCGGCCACGTCGCCCAGGCGAAGATCCGGGAGGCTGTCCTGGCCGTGACCGGAGGGTGAACGGCGACGGGGGCGCCTCGCCAGCCGGCTGGCCCGCCGGGCGGATGAGGCTAAGTAAGGAGGGGCCGCCGGTTCATAGGAGATCGCCCATGCCCGACATCGACCGCGCAGGAACGTTCCGCCTCGGCGACTTCACGGTGCGGCGCATGGGCTATGGCGCGATGCAGCTCGCTGGGCCTGGCGTCTTCGGGCCGCCGAAAGACAGAACCGAGGCGCTCGCCGTCCTGCGCGAGGCGGTGGCGAGCGGCGTGAACCATATCGACACCAGCGACTACTACGGCCCCTACGTCGTCAACGAGTTGATCCGCGAGGCGCTGCACCCCTACCCCGAGGACTTGGTGATCGTCACCAAGATCGCCGCTCGGCGGGGCGAGGACGGGTCGTGGCTGCCGGCGCTGTCTCCCGCCGAACTCACCCAGGCGGTGCACGACAACCTGCGCCGCCTGGGCGTCGACGTGCTGGATGTGGTCAACTACCGCAGCATGCATGGCGTCGCCGCGCCGGCCGAGGGCCCGATCGAGGCGCCGCTGACCGTGCTGGCCGAGCTGCAGCAGCAGGGTCTGATCCGGCACATGGGCCTCAGCCACGTGACGTCCACGCAGATCGCCGACGGGCGCAAGATCTGCGACATCGTCTGCGTGCAGAATCTCTACAACCTGGCCCGCCGCGGCGACGACGCGCTGATCGACGATCTGACGCGCGACGGCACGGCCTACGCGCCGTACTTCCCGCTCGGCGGCTTCAGCCCGCTGCAGTCCGAAGCCCTGTCCCAGGTGGCGGCGACGCTAGGCGTCACGCCCATGCAGGTCGCGCTCGCCTGGCTGCTCCGCCGCGCGCCGAACATGCTCCTGATCCCAGGCACCTCATCGCGGGCGCATCTGCGCGAGAACCTGGCCGCCGCCGACCTCGAGCTGCCGGCGGAAGCCCTGGAGGCCCTGGACGAGGTAGCCTGACGCGCGCTCGATTGCGCCCGTCGGTCCGAAGGGGCGGTCCGGGGCTTTCGTTTCGAAGTGGGTATGGGCATGAGTGGTCGCCCCAACGTCAAAGCGGGAAGGCTGTTGTGACCGTGAACGCCGCCGATATCCGCGCCCGGCTGGGCCTGCGCCCCGTGATCAACGTCTCGGGCACCATGACCGCCCTCGGCGCCTCCATCGCGGTCCCGGAGGCGGTGGAAGCGGTCGGCGCCATCCTCCGCGAGTTCGTGGAGATCGACGACCTGCAGCGAAAGGCCGGCGCCACGATCGCCCGTCTCTGCCAGGCCGAGGCGGGGTTCGTGACCGCCTCCTGTAGCGCGGGGATCACGGTGGGCGTGGCCGGCGCCATGACCGGCAGCGACCTCGCCGCCATCGAGCGCCTGCCCGACACGACCGGCCTGAAAAACGAGGTCGTGATCCTCGCGGGCCACATGGTCTCCTACGGCGCGCCCGTCGAGCAGGCCGTCCGCCTGGCCGGCGCACGCGTCGTGCCGGTAGGTCAGGCGACCTCGGCGCACCCATACCAGCTCGCCGGCGCCATCGGCGAGCGCACGGCGGCGGCCGTCTATGTCGTGTCCCATCACACGGTCCAGTACGGCATGCCGCCGCTGGTCGAGTTCGCGGAGATCGCGCACGGCAAGGGCGTCCCCGTCATCGTCGACGCGGCGTCGGAATATGACCTGCGCGGCATGCTCGCCGCCGGCGCCGATCTCGCGCTTTACTCCTCGCACAAATTCCTGGGCGGCCCGACCGGAGGAGTCGTCGCCGGTCGCCGCGACCTCGTTCGCGCCGCCTTCCTGCAGAACAGCGGGATCGGACGAGGCATGAAGGTCGGCAAGGAGGGCGTGGCGGGCACGATCGCGGCGCTGGAAGCCTGGGAGCGGCGCGACCATGCCGCCGTCCGCGAGCGTGAGACCCGGACGCTGCATCTCTGGCGCGACAGGCTGCAGGGACGGCCGGGCGTGACCGTCTCCATCGTACCGGACCCCACCAACAACCCGCTCGACCGGCTGCAGGTGGCCGTGGAGCCCGCCGCCGCGCACATCACGGCCTGGGACCTGGCCGACCGGCTTGCCTCCGGAAGCCGGCCGGTGATCGTGCGCGACCACGAGATCGAGCACGGCTGCTTCCTGATGGACCCCTGCAACCTGCATCCCGGCGAGGAGGCCATCGTCGCCGCGAGGCTCGTCGAGGAACTGGACCGGGCGCTCGCCTCGAACGAGATCGTCGCGACCTCCGCGTCGGCGCGCCGCGCCCGGCGCACGCGCGCCCGCCTGGCCTGGCCGGACTGACGATCGGTTCCACCGCTAAGGCAGCGTCTTCACCTCGATCTTGACGACGCCGAAGACGCTGCGGGCCGGCTTCTGGTCGCCGTCGACCACCAGGCGGTAGGGCGCGTCGTGGGGCGCCAGCGGCGCGCCGTCCATGCGGTCGGCGAGGATCGTCGGGTGGCGCTGGACGCTGCCGTCGGTCTCGGCGAGGGACAAGACCGCGCGGAAGCCATCGGCCCCGGTCACCACAAGGTAGTCGCGGTCGGCGGCCGCGTGGAGGCGGGCCCCCGTCGGAGCGTCCACCTGGCGCAGAAGCTCGGTGAGCAGCACCCCCTCGTAGGTATGCGGCGCGCCATGGTCGATCATCGTCGCCTGCTCGCGGTCGAGACCCGCCAGCACCTGCGGCGTCACGGCGAGGCGCTTGCCGGTGGGGCCGATGATCACGGTCTCGATCGCCGCGGGCGGCGCGCCGGACGGCGCGCTGGAAGCTGGCGTCTGGGCCCGGGCCAAGCTCGCTGCGGCCAGGGTGAGCGCAACGGCCACGGCGGACCTAGTCCGCATCAGGTTCCCGCCGCGGCGGAGGCGCGGGCGCGCATCGCGGCCGCCCAGCGCGCGAGGTTCGTCAACGCCTCCGGGACTTGGAAACGGACCATGCGGGCGAAGTCCAGGCCGATGAAGAGCACGCCGTCGGCGATGGTGACGCGATTGGCCGCGAGCCACTCCGATTCGCCCAGGCGCCAGTCGAACAAAGCCAGCGCCCGCTCGGCGTCGGCCCGGTTGCGCTGGCCCACCGCCGGATCCTGGTTCTCCAGCGCCGCCAGCGCCGGATGGCCGTGGCGCACCGCCAGCATCAGCGGCAGGGCGGCCAGGATCTCGGCGCGGCGGGTCCACATCTCGATCACCGCGACCTCCTTGGCGCCTTGCCCGAACAGGTTGGGCTCGGGATAGAGGCTCTCCAGGTAGCGGCAGATGGCCAGGCTCTCGGTGAGGGTGGTTCCATCGTCGAGAGTCAGCGCCGGCACGTTGGCGATGCCGGCGCGGGCGAGATACTCCGCCGTCTTGTGCTCACCGCCGAACAGGTCGACGTCGATCACCTCGATGCCGGACGGGCCCTCTGGAATGCCCTTCTCGGCCATGAACCAGCGCACGCGACGCGGGTTGGGCGCCCGGCGGGCGTCGTAGAGCTTCATCGGGGCGGGTCCTCCTCGGCCGGCGGCCGAACAGGACCCTATTTCGCGAACAGGCTCGCGGGCAAGGCGCCGACCACGGAGGCAGTGAGGCAGGTGGCGAGGAAACCGGCCAGCATCGCCTTCCACACCATGCCCATCACCTCCCTGCGCCGGTCGGGAACCAGCACCGAGTAGCCGGCGACATTGATCCCCACCGAGGCGATGTTGGCGAAGCCGCACAGCGCGTAGGTCATGATCATCCGCGTGCGCGGCGAGACCACGTTCGGACCCAGCTTGGCGAGGTCGAAGAAGGCGGTGAACTCGGTCAGCATCAGCTTGACGCCGAGCAGCGAGCCGGCCGCGCCGGCCTCCTTCCAGGGCACGCCGATGCACCAGGCGAGCGGGGCGAAGACGAGGCCGAGGCCGCGCTCCAGGCTCGCCGGCGCGCCGCCGATTGGCGCCACGAGGCCGAGCATGCCGTCCACCATCGCCACCAGCGAGACGAACACGATCAGGGTGGCGGCGATATTGAGCACGATCTGCAGGCCGTCGCTCGTGCCCCGGATCAGCGCATCGATGGAGCTTTCATAGACCTTGTCGGCGGCGAGGTCGGCGTCGGGAACCGCTTCGGCTTCGGCGTCGCGCGGCACCAGGATGCGGGCCAGCAGCACGCCGGCCGGCGCCGAGATCACCGAGGCGGTGAGCACATGGGCGGCGGCGTTGGGCAGCACCCCCTTCAGGATCGTGGCGTAGGCGACCATGGTGGATCCGGAGACGCAGCTCATGCCGACCGCCAGCAGCATGAACAGCTCCGAGCGGGAGAGCGCCGAGAGGTAGCTGCGGATGAAGATCGGACCTTCGACCTGGCCCATGAACACCGTCGCCGCGGTGGCCAGAGCCGGCGGCCCGCGCAAGCCCATGGTCCGCTCGAAGAGGAGGCCAAAGCCCTGCGTGATCCACTTCAGGATCCGCCAATGCCAAAGCACCGCCGAGAGCGCGCAGATCACCAGGATCACCGGCAGCACCCGGAAGGCGAAGACGAAGAGCCCGCCAGGATTGGTCACCGCATAGGGCTGGGCCTGGCCGCCGGCCAGAAAGCCGAAGACGAAGGTGACGCCGGCCTGGGTGCTCGACGAGAGGCCGTCAACGGCCGCGCCGGCGCCGGACAGCACCGCCCGCGCCGTCGGCAGCCCGAACAGCAGCAGCACCAGTCCGGCCTGCACGGCGATCGCCCCCAGCGCCAATTTCCAGGGAAACGCCGAGCGCCGCTCCGACAGCAGCCAGCAAATCCCGACGGTCGCTGCGATGCCGCACAGGCTTTGCGCATTCTGAAGCTGAAACATCCGCCCCTGCCCTGCCCCGACCACCGATAGGGCATGAGCGAAGCGCGCCGCGCAAGCAGGCGCCGCGGCTCGAGGACCTGAGCGCCTGGGGGCGCGACCTCGTGGTCTCAAATCCGGAGCCAAAGCTGCCGTTTTGCCTCCCGACGAACAGGGCGAACGTCAAAGGCTGCCCAGCGACCAAGCCTTCACACCAAGAACGGGTTCTCGATTCGCAGGGCGTCGAACGCGCGGCCGTGCTGCAGATCCTCGGAGTACAGCACTTCGCAGCGTGCGGCCCTGGCGGCCGAGACTACAAGGGCATCGTAGATATTGAGGCCGTGGGCCGATGCGAGTGCGACAGCTTCGTCATGCACGGCCGCATCAAGGGCGAACGGCGAGCCGCAGAGGTCTCGAATGGCGGCCAGCGCCGCCACGACTTCGGCCCACGGCAGCGCAAGTTTGCGGCGCGCCACAGACACGAATTCATTCAGCACCTGTACGCTGACGACGCCGCCCACGGACAACAGCTGAAGTGCAGCGGCGGCGCGGCGATCGTTGGAGGCGAGCGCGTAGATCAGGACATTGGTGTCGAAGAACGCCCTACCGCTCATGAGCATCATCACGATCGAAGCGGAAACCCTCCGGCAACGGCCGTTGCAGCGACTTCAGACGGGCCAGCGCCGCCATGCGCTTCGGATCGCGCGCGATCTCGAAGTTCCGGTCGCCGACGATGCGAATCTCGACCTGGTCGCCCTCCTTCAGACTCAACGCGTCAACCACAGCGGAGGGAATTCGCACCGCCAAGCTGTTGCCCCAGCGAGAAACTTGCATAATCGCCTCCGGATATACGCGACCCATGTATATCCTCCCCAGACGGGTGCGCAACGCCTCACTCCCCCGCCAGCTCCCTGGCTAGCGCGTCCGCCCCGTAGACCTTGGTCAGGGCCTCGCTGATCGCCACCGTGGAGACGGCGATGGTGCGGTTGAGCGCGGCATCGTAGGTGAAGTCGCCGGCGATGGAGTGGATGTTGCCGTCGAAGGCTGTGCCGACGAGGTCGCCCTTGGCGTCGACCACCGGCGATCCGGAGCCGCCGCCGATGATGTCGTTGGTGGTGGCGAAGTCGAGCACGGTGGTCGGGTCCAGCTTGCCCTGATCGCCCGTCCAGCGCGGCGGCAGCTTGTAGGGCTCGGCCCCGGTGGCGCGGCCGTACAGCCCGGCGAAGGTGGTGAACGGGGCGGTCTCGCGGCCCTGGTCGGTCCAGCCGGCGATCTTGCCGTAGCTGAGGCGGGGCGAGAAGGTCGCGTCGGGATAGATGGCGTCCTGGCTATCGAGCGCGACGCGGACGCGAGCGATGCGCTCGCTGGCGTCCTGCACCGGCGCGATCACCTGCTCCTCCCACACTTCCCGCGCCGCCCGGGCGAGCGGATCGGTGCGCAGGACGAACTGGATCATCGGATCGTCCGAGGCCGCGATCGCCGGCATGCCGCCCTGCCAGAGCTTGCGGCGCAGCTCGGGGTCGGCGAGCCTAGTGTTGGCCACGAGGCGCGAGGCGAGGTCCTCCGGGCTCTCCTGCCCCAGCAGCATCGCCACGGCGGGCGAGTCGGCGCCGAGCAGCTCGCGGGTCTTGGAGAGCCAGAACTCCAGGTAGAGCTTCTCCAGCACCGGCGAGACGGTCTTGGCCGCCAGCACCATTTTCTCGTCGAGCGGCAGGCGGGAGTCCGCGAATTCGGGCAGGCGCTGGTTGGCCGGCTTGGCCCGCTCGGCGGCGGCGCGCACCAGTTCGCGAGCGTAGCGATAGAGTTCGGAGCCGCCGCCGGCGCCGGCCTCCAGCTGGCGCCAGACCACGAACTGCAGCGCGTAGGCCTTCTGCGCGGCGTCGATGTCGGCCCAGGGATCGGCGATCTCGGCGGCGAACTTGGGATCGGCCGCGAGCCGCGCCTTGAGGTCGGCCTCCTCCTTGGTCCGCGCCGCGATCAAGGCTCCATCGCGCAGCGCCGCCAGGCGGCCCGCGAGCAGCTTGTAGGTGTTCTCGTGCGTGAAGAGCGCCGCGGCTGCCAGCCGCCGCATCTGCGGCCCCTGCTCGGCCAGTTCCGTCAGCCGGCCGCGCAGCTCGGCCTCCTCCACCGTCAGCATGGGCAGGGCGACGTCGCGCAGGCTCGCCAGCTGCGAGGCCGTCAGCTGGCGCTCGGTCGAACCCGGACTGCCGGACATGAACACCGGTTCTCCCGCCTGCGGCGGCGTCTTGGACCAGGCGAGGAAGTCCGGCGTGTCGGCGGGCCTGCCGTTCTCGTAGAGCCGCAGAAACGCGCAATCGAGGTCGAAGCGCGGGAAGTTGAAGTTGTCGGGATCGCCGCCGAAGAACGCCGCGTCGAACTCCGGCGCGAACACCAGCCGCACGTCGCCGTACTTGCGGAACTTGTAAACCTTGAACTCGCCCCCTTGATAGAAGCTGATCACTTGGCAGCGGAAGCGCGCGTCGCCGCCGCAGGCGTCCTTCTCCGCCTGGGCGATCGCGCCCTCGCGCGCCGCGGCGTAGGCCTCGCCGATCTTGCCGGCGCTGGAGGCGAAGATGGCGCCGGTGACGTCGCCGATGCCCACCAGCACCTCGGCCTGGATGTCCGGGCAGGTTCGCTCCGCCGCCTCGCTATCGGCCAGGAACCCTTCGCTGACGTAATCGGCGGACGGCGGGGAGAGTTGCTCGGCGCAGGCGACGATGCAGTGCTGGTTGGTCAGCACCAGCCCCTCGCGCGAGACGATCGAAGCGGAGCATCCGTCGGTAAGGCGCACCGAGGCGCCGCGCAGGTGGTCCAGCCAGTGTTCATCGAGGCTGACTCCGAGCGCGCTCTTCATCCGCGCGATCGGCGCCTCGTCGAAGGGCCACATCCCCTCGTCCGCCGCCGCCTGGCTCCCCGACACTGCCGCGAACGCCGCGACGACCGCGGCCAGACGCATCCGGAACATGGCGCGAGCCTAAGCCGGGCCGAAGGTTTCGTCACGAAACGTCTTGCGCCGCCGTCGCTGGGCGGCTTCCTAATTCACAAGAGCCCGGGAGAACGTCGATGCCGCACAACGCAGAAGCCGTCGCCGCCGCCATGAAGTGCCTCGACGACTTCATGGTCGCGTTCAACGCCCGCGACATCGCCGCGTGGCGGAAGACCTTCAACTTCCCCTCCGTGCGGCTGGCGTCGAACACCCTGGTGATCATCGACGAAAACTATCACCAGCCGGAGATGTTCGGCCGCGGCGCGCTGGCCGAGTGGGACCACTCCGCCTGGGCGCGGCGCGAGGTCGTCCACTCCGGACCGGACAAGGTGCACATCGACACCCGCTTCGTCCGCTACCGAAAGGACGGCAGCGAGATCGGCGGCTTCGACTCGCTCTATGTGGTCACCCGCGAGAACGGCCACTGGGGCGTGAAGGCGCGTTCGAGCTTCGCCCCGTGACCGAGGCGCTGGCCGTCCCTTTGCGGACCTCTTACGCGGCTTTCCAGACGAAGGCGGACCCTCCGCTCACCGTCGCGGGCAAGCTGACGACGCCGATGGATGGTCCGCCGGCGCCGGCGGTGCTGATCTGCCACGGCTCCGACGGCGTCGACGGTCGGGGCGACTTCCACGCCGCGGCGCTGAACGCCGCCGGCGTCGCCACCTTCGAGATCGACATGTGGGCGGCCCGGGGAACCAGGCGGGGCGCCGCGGCCAGGCCGCGCGGCGTGCCGGAAACCCTGCCCGACGCCTTCGCCGCGGCGACGTTCCTCGCCGCGCAGCCGGAGATCGACCCCGCACGGATCGGCGTCCTCGGCTTTTCCTGGGGTGGCGTCGTCTCGCTGCTGACTGCGACCAGGTCCTGGCGCGCCGCGCGCGGCGCAGGCGCGCCGCCCTTCGTCGCCCACGCGGCGATGTATCCGGTGTGCTGGGCCTACGAGGTCGCGCCCGGCCTCAGTCTCGCCGACCTCACCGGCGCGCCGGTGCTGATCCAGACCGGCGAAGCGGACGCCTACGACGATCCCGACGGGCTCGACCAACTGCTCGCTCGCTTGCCGCCCGCCTCGCGCGCCGTGATCCAGGGGATCACCCATCCGGGCGCCGGCCACGGCTTCGACCGCGACCGCCCGGCGCAGACCATCGTCGACCCCTTCGCCCACAAAGGCGCCGGCGGCCCGGTGCGGATGGCCTTCCATCCCGAAGCCGCGCGCTCGGCCCGCGAGGCCAATGTCGCGTTCTTCCTGCGAGCCTTCGCACGCGCCGACGGCGGGAGCGCCGCGTGAGCCTCGACCCCGACCGCATCAAGGGCCTGTCCGGATTCCGCTACGCGCTGCGCCGATTTCTGTCCGCCAGCGAGACGATCAGCCGCGACGCCGGGGTCACCCAGCAGCAGTACCAGGTGATGCTGGCGATCAAGGCCTCGGACGACGGCGCCCTGGCGATGAAGGACCTGGCGGACCAGTTGCTGCTGAAGCCGCACGCCGCAGTGCAGTTGACCGACCGTCTGGCGCGGGCGGGGCTGGCGGTCCGCACCCAATCGACCACCGATCGCCGCGTCGTGTTCGTCTCGCTCACCCCCAAGGGCGACGCCCTCGTCGACCGCCTCGCCCAACGCCACCTGGACGAAATGCTCCGACAGGAGCCGCAGCTGCGTCGCTCGCTCAACCTGCTGAAGCGTTTGGCCGACTAGTTGCGCGCGGGACGCCCGTCGACGCCCTTACCCCGAATTAATTGGTGAGCCCCGCCGACCGCCCGTAATTACTCGCGCCGTACTGAGGGGACGGTTGATGTCGCTGGCTCTGGCCACGCTCATCTACGAATGGCGGCGCTACTTGGCGGCGGTCATCGCGCTCGCGTTCTGCGGGATGATGGTGATGGCGCTGACCGGCTTCTTCGCCGGCATCATCCACGCCGACCTCGCCACCTGGGAGCGGTCGCGCGCGGATATCATCATCCTGCCGCCCAACGTGAAGTCGCTGGTGAACAATAACGCCAGCCTGCCCAGCCGGATCAAGCCACTGATCTACATCAACCCGGCCGTGGTCAATGTCGAGCCGATCACCGGTAACAACGCGCAGTGGATCAACCATCCAAAACCTGGCCAAAAGCAGATCCAGAACTTCGTTCAGACCTTCGGCATCGATCCGACACCCGGGTCTGTGACGATCCCGACCGATTATACCGAGGCCAACCGGCTTGCGCTGACCGAGCCCTACGCCGTGGCGGTGGACGCCAGCGCGCTGGCTCAGCTCGGGGTCAAGCTCGGCGACCAGGCCTCGCTCAATGGTCATACCGTCTGGGTGCGGACGGTGCTGCATGATTACGCCAGCCCCGAGCGCCCGGTGGTGATCCTCTCGGTCGACACGCTGCGGCTGATCGGCATGGAGAAGGACGGCATCCAAGGCGGACCGCTGATGGTCAAGATCGCCGATCCCAAGCAGGCGGATCTCGTCCGCGACCAGCTGAACGCCAGCGCCCATGGGGCCTACAAGGCTCAGACCCTGAAGGAGTTCAACCGCGCCAACGAGGCCGCGGTGATGAGCGAGCAGATCATCGGCATCCTGCTCGTCTTCCTCGTGGTCCTGGCCGTCCTCATCGGCGTCGGCGTCACCTCGCAGACGCTGCGAGGCGCGATCCTGTCCAACATCCGCGAATTCGCCTCGCTGCGCGCGCTCGGCATCTCGATGGGCTCGCTGCGGCTGATCGTGATGGAGCTGTCGTTCTGGGTCGGCGTCGTCGGCATCGGCACGGCGATCCTCTTCACTTTCGGCATCGCCTTCGCCGCCGGAGGCGTCGGGCTTCCGATCGTCGTGCGCCTGGGAACGACGCTCGAAGTCAGCATCCTGCTGCTGATCATCGCCGTGGGCTCCGGCGCCATGGCCATGGGCATCCTGAAGAAGAGCCAGCCCGCGGATCTGCTTCGATGACCGGCCTCATCCTCGGCGGCGTCTCCGCGCAAGGGCTCACCAAGCGCTTCAAGACCGGGCGCACCCACATCGAGGTGCTGAAACAGGTCGACTTCGAGGCCACGCCCGGCCACCTCACCATGGTCATGGGCCCCTCCGGTTCCGGCAAGTCGACGCTGATCGCCGCGCTGTCCGGGCTTCTGCGGCCGGACGAGGGCCAGGTGAGCGTGCTGGGCGAAGACCTCTGGGGCCGCCGACCGGCCAAGATCGACCGTTTCCGCCTCGACCACTGCGGCTTCATCTTCCAGGGCTTCAACCTCTTCCCGGCGCTGACGGCGCTGGAGCAGGTGGCGACGGTGCTGCGCTACAAGGGGCTGAAGCGCCGGGCCGCCCGCCAGCGCGCCATCGAGGCGCTGACCGAGGTCGGGCTCTCCAGTCGAATGAACAATCGGCCCGACGCGCTCTCCGGCGGGGAGAAGCAGCGCGTCGCCATCGCTCGCGCCCTCGCCAAGGACCCCTCCATCGTCTTCGCCGACGAGCCGACCTCGGCGCTCGATGGCGAGAGCGGCCAGGTGGTGGTGCGCATGCTGCGGCGGGCGGCCACTCAGCACGGCGCCGCCGTCATCTGCGTCACGCACGACCCCCGTCTCGAGCAGTACGCCGACCGCCTGGTGCGGCTCGAGGACGGCCGCATCCTGTCGGACGAGCAGCTGGACCGCTCCGAGGCGGCGCCGGCCCCGGCGCTGGCCCACTAGAGGACCCTGTCATGACCGCGCGCTTCACCCCCATCGCGACGCTCGCCTGCCTCGCGATGCTCGCCGGTCTCGCCCCGCTCGCCGCCTGCAAGGGCGCCGCCGACGCGACCACGACCAACCAGGCCGTCGCGCCAGCGAGCACGCCCTACGCCGCCATCGCCGACGGCAAGGCGGACGTGGAGGGCGGCATCATCCAGGTGGCCGCCCGCACTCAGGGCGTGATCCGGGACGTCTTCGTCCAGGAGGGCGACGAGGTGAAGAAGGGCCAGGTGCTCGCCCGCCAGGAAGATGACGTGCCACGCCTGGCCGCCGACACCGCGGCCGCCAACCTCGCCCAGGCCGAGGCCCAGATTGCGGTCAGCCAGTCCCAGCTCGACGCCGCCCAGCGCGAGGCGAACCGGCTGCGTCCGCTGATCGCCGCGCACTACGCCTCGACGCAATCGCTGGATCAGGCCGAGGACGCCGTTCGCGGCGATGACGCGACGCTGGCGGCGCAGCGCGCCGAGATCGCCGTCGCCCAGACCCAGCTCGCCCAGGCCCGCTACGCCGAGGAGCTCACCGTCATCCGCGCGCCCATCGACGGACGCATCGTCCGCCGCTACGCCAACCCAGGCGTCGGCGCCTCGACGCTCAACGTGACCTCGATGTTCGATCTCGAACCCGACACCCGCCACATCGTTCGCGCCGAGGTGGCGGAAAGCTCGGAGCCCTACGTCTTCGTTGGCCAGACGGCGAACCTCTACGCGGAGGTCGACCAGACCAGGGCCTACCCCGGCAAGGTCCTGCGCATTGCCCCCGTGTTCGGCGCCCGCAAACTGCAGTCGGACGACCCATCGCAGCAAAGCGACGAGCGGGTTGTGGAGGTGGTGGTCAGCGCGGACACCGCGCCCTTCCTGATCGGACAGCGCGTCCTGGTGAAGTTCATGAAGTCGGGACACTGAGAGAGCGCGATGGCCGTGAAGCCGCTACGCCTCAAAGCGGCGCGCCTGCAGCGGGACGGCGATCTCGCCGGAGCGTTCAAGGCTTACGAAGAAGCCGTCGCCCTCGCCCCGGACGATCCCGAGCTGCTGATGGCGCTGGCCGACTTGGCCGCCCAGCTCGAGATGAACGACGTCGCCGTGGGCCTTTGGGCCCAGGCGAGCCTCGCCGATCCGACCCGGCCGCCAACCGCGGACGGCCATGCTCGCGCCTTGATCGCCGCCGCGCGCTTCCCCGAGGCGATCGATGTCCTGAAAGCCGCGCTGCAGGCTCATCCGCGGGAGCCGCGGCTCTGGACGACGCTCGGTCTTGCGCTGACCTACGCCGGCCGCGCGGCGGAAGCGCTGACGTTCTTCGACGAAGGGGTTCGGCTCGGCCCCGAATTGGCCCCCGCCATGTACAATCGCGGCTTGGCCCTCTGCGACCTGGGACGGTTGGCGGAAGCCGAGGCCGACTTCGAGACCGCCCGCAAGCTGACGCGAAAGGCGTCCGAGCGGGCGACCATCGAGTTTTCACTGGCGACGCTGGCCCTCGCCCGCGGCGATCTCGCGTCGGGCTGGTCGCTGTATGAACGCCGGCTATCCCCCGACTGGCCGAAGTCCGTCGACTTCCGGGGACCCGGGCGGCGCCTGGCCCAAGGCGACTCGGTTGCGGGTCGCAGCGTCCTCGTGTTTGCCGAGCAGGGGATCGGCGACGAGATCCTGTTCGCCAACACGTTGCCCGACCTGATCGACGACAACGGACCCGACGGGCGATTGATCCTCGCGGTGGAAGCGCGGCTCGTGGATTTGTTCCAACGCAGCTTCCCCACGGTCGAGGTCTGCGCCCATGCCACGACGCGGGTCGGGACGCGGCGAACGCGCCGGACGAGAGAACCGATCGGCGGCCGCGTCGACCTGTGGGCGCCCTTGGCCTCGCTGGCGCGACGATATCGGCGATCGGTCGTCGACTTTCCTCGTGAGCCATTCATCCGCCCCGATCCCGCGCGAGTCGAACACTGGAGGGCGTGGCTGGGCGACGCGCGTCCGGCTGTCGGCATCACTTGGCGAAGCGGAAAGCTCGCCGGCGAGCGGCAGCGTTTCGCGCCGGATCTCGCGCAGTGGGCGAACCTCCTGCGAGCGCCCGGCGTCCGGTTCGTCAACGTGCAGTACGGCGACTGCGCGCCGGACCTCGCCCTGCTGAGGCAGATGAGCGGCGTCGAGATCCGGCAGCCGCCCGGACTCGACATCAGGGACGACCTCGACGACCTCGCCGCGCTTTGCTCGGCTCTCGACGTCGTTGTCGGCATCTCGAACGCCACCAGCGTCCTGGCGGCGGCCTGTGGATCGCCTGTGGCATTCGTTGCGGGTCCGGGGTCGTGGGTCCCGCTTGGCCAGGAGCGTCCGCCGTGGTTCGCCGAGGCCCGATTTTGCCTGACCGGCGACTATGGCGACTGGACGCCCGCGATCGATGCGGCGGCGGCGGAACTGCGCAGGATCGCCGGCGGGCGTCTCGGATCAGTACATGATCTTCCGTAGACTGATCGATATGACGCGCCCGGTCGGGTCGAGGATGGCGCTCTCGTAGTTGAAGGGCGTAGGACCGGCGGAATCTCGGACGCTGAGGCTCTGATTGAAGATATTGATGACGTTCAACGTCAGCCGCACGCCGCGCAGCATCGGAAAGCGCGTGACGATGGCCTTCTGTGGGCTGAAGTCGTCCCAGAGACGAAAGTTCAGGGTACCAATCGGCGAGAACTCCAGGTTGCCGGCCCCACCTGCGGCGCCGCCCGTGACGGTCGTGGCGCTGCGCCAGTCGGCGCTGAGTCGCACGCCGTAGCCGTTGTCGGTGTAGCCGAGCTGGCCTTCGATCTCATGCCGGTACTGCCCGCCGGCGCCTCCCGCCGGCGCGCCGTTCAGCATGTCGAGCACCGGCCCGCCCGGCGTCACCTGATACTGATCCTTGAAGTAGATCGTGTGGTAGATGGCGACCTGGAAGCGCCCGCCCACCGGCCCGCCGCCGCCGCCGAACCCGCCACGCCCAAAGCCGCGGCCGCCGCCGTAGCCGCCAAGTCCTCCGCGCGGCGGCCCGTCCTCGGCCGAACTCGCCGCCGCCGCGCCCGGCTGGCCGCCACTGGGGCCGCCGCCGGCGGCTTCCTCCGGTCCGCCGCCGCCAATCGCACCCTGGCCGCCGAACCCCGCTCCGTTCCCCGGTCCCCGCCCCGGGCCTTCACCTCCGCCTTCCGGCCGTCGCCGCGCGAAAGCGCGGCGGCTGAAGTCGGGCGGCGGCGGTTGCTTGCCGACCGGCATCGAGAAATTGATCCCCCAGCGCAGCTCCTGCCGATCCTGGCTGGCGAAGTTGAGGGTGCGATCGTCCTCCTCGATCAGCTCGCCGTCGGCGTCGCGCACGAAACGGTTCGGAAACGCCATTTCGATCGCTTCCGTCGCCGCGGGGAAGGTCGAAATCGGGTTGGCGATATGGCTGTCGATATAGTTGGCGGTGAAGGTGAACTCTTGCTTGGGGAACGGTTTCAACGTCACCCCGACTTTCCAAACGTGCCGGTTGTCGGCCGTGAGCGCCGGATTGCCGCCGCTCAGCTGGGTCACCGTCACCGTCTGGCCGGTGGAATAGTCGAAGAGGCGAACGCCTGGCGTGGCGATGACCGGACCGTCGAGCTGCTGGATCGTCGGCGCCTGGTGATCGTGGGTCTCGGAGACGATGAGGTTGTAGCCGGGGATCGGCGTCCAGTTGAGGCCGTAGCCCAGCGTGGGAAGCAGGCCGAAATCCGAGTATTCGTCGAGCGCGGTGTTCACGTTCACCGACAGTTCGCCGAGCGCGCCGAGAAAGTGGTGCTGGCGGCTGAGCAGCGGCACGTCGACGTTGAGCAGCCCTTGGACGATGTTGCGCGCCAGCGTCTGGTTCTGGGCGCGCCCCCCGAGCTCCGATGATGAGTTCGCCACCGCCTCCACGTCGCCGAGCCTGGCGCTGACATAGAGCGGGCCGGCGGGCAGGGGCACGAGGGGGCCGTTGGCGAGCACCTGCATGTTGCCGGCGTCGGTGATGGCCCGCGCCGTGCTGAACGGCGACACCGTGACCAGGTTCGCAGGCAGCGGCCCGAACGGGTTTACCGTCGGGGATCCCGCGTTCAGCGCCGCCTGCAGGGCCGAGGCGTCGAGGCCGGTGGAAGTGTCGGTGATGGTGTCGGAGTGGTTGTAGGCGGCCGTGAACGACAGCCGCCAAGGGCCGACATCCCGGTTCAGGGTCATGCCGAGATGGCCGGTCCAGCCGTCGATGCTTTGCCGAGTCGGGCTCTCGCCGGCGACGTATCGATCCACCGTGACAGGCTCCGAGAACGGCGAAAACGGATCACCGGCTGGGACGAGCACGCTGACCCCCGGCAGGCCTTGCAGCGCCTCGCTGGATGTCCCGGTCAGCGTGGCGTTGATGGTGGCGTTGATCCCCCAGAAGATCGGATGCGCGATGACCGCGTTGGCGGTCAGGTTCCCGGTCGCCGGCAACAAGCTATGGTCGGATGCGGTGTCCGAAACGTTGGCGATCCCGGCGGTGGGAACGAAGTCCTGCAGCGTGAGCTTCTGGTCCGCCGCCACCCCGGCCGGGACGCCGGCGATGGTGACCGGCTCGCCGACGAGGGCGCTGAGCGCCGGATCGATCTCGCCGCCGGTCGGAGAGACGACGTTGCCGGCGAAGTCGTAGGGCGGACCGGAGCTCGGCTCCACGAGCCCCCGCTCGGCGTCGGTGAGGCCGGCCGCGTACTGGTATTTCAGGTCGAGGTTCAGCCGCGTGTCGCGCCGCACCTGGAACTGGTCGAGCTCGGCCTGGGCGGTGGCGTCGCCGCCCTCGGTGGTCTCGCCGCCCACGCCCTCGGCGGTGACCGCCCGGAAGACCCGCTTCAGCACGATATTCACCACCCGCTGGTCGGCGGTGTAGCCGTACTTCAGCGACACCTCCTCCGGCAGGATGTCGACCCGCAGGATCGCCTCGGTCGGAATGTTCTGGACTTCGTTCAGACTCGAAATGCGCCGGCCGTTGAGCAGGATCACCGGCGCCTGCTGGGTGCGGCCGCGATCGCTGCGGGTTTGCGGCGCGATCTCGTTGAGCAGGTCGGTCACCGTGCTGACGCCGTACGACTGGACGTCGGCGGGCGACATCTGCAACTCCGGCACGATGTCGCCCACCACCGCGCCGTACTCCAGCTGGTAGGCGCGCGGCGGAGTGACCACCAGTTCGGAGACCTGCGTCGAGTCCCGCTGGTCCGCCGCCGCGTCGGCGCTCGCGGAGGCGTTGGCGGCGAGCTTCGCCTTGGCCCGGGACTTGGTCCTCGGCGGCGGCTTGCGGCTCGCCGGCGACGGACTCGCGGCCGGTTGGGCCGTGGAGGCGGTCGTTTGCGCCGCCGCCGCCGGCGCGGCCCAAGCCGACGCCAGCAGAGCAGCGGCCACGCGCGCGAGGGCTTGCTCGTTTCGACCTCTGCGCTGCCTCGTCACCGCGACGCCCCGGCTCACCTCGGGGGCGCGGGTTCCACACTCAAATTGCAGCGCGATGTCGGCTTGTGTCCACCGCGCCGCCCTTCGCCGCGAACGCTTCGCGCGGCCCACGCACCAGGCGGCCCGGAAGCGCGCCGGTCGGCTCGCCCTCGCGGCTGATGACCTGGCCGGAGACCATCGTCGCCTCGTAGCCGCGCGCACCCTGGAACAGGCGCCGTCCGCCGGCCGGCAGGTCGTAGAAGATCCGCGGGGCTGGCAGCGCCACCTTGTCGTGATCGATCACGTTGACGTCAGCCTTGCGGCCGACGGCGAGCACGCCGCGGTCGTTCAAGCCGACCGTACCGGCCGTGTCGGACGTCAGCGCCTTGACCGCGGCCTCGATCGGCAGCCGCTTGGACGCGCGGTCGCGGGTCCAGTGGGCGAGCACGTAGGTCGGGTAGCTGGAGTCGCAGATCATGCCGTAGTGGGCGCCGCCGTCGCCGAGACCGATGACGCTGTTGGGGTCGGTGATCAGGGAATGGATCGGATCCAGCGAGCCGGATCCGTAATTCGCCAGCGCCGCCAGCAGCAGCCCGCGACCGCCGTTCCCCAGCATGAGGTCGTAGGCCAGCTCCGTTGGGGCGACGCCGCGCGCCCGGGCTTGCGCGGCGAGGGAGTCCTCCGGACGCGGCTCGTAGTTCGGCGGGTCGTCGAGCGGATAGATGAAGTCGAGCCGGCGGCCCATCCGGGCCAGCGGGATCAGGGAGTCGCCGGGTTCTTCCATCAAGAGGCGCGCGCGCATGGTCGGATCGCGGAGCGCGGCGATCCGTTCGTCGAACGGCAGCCTGGCCAGCGCCTGGTAGCTGGGACAGAGGCTGAACGGGTTGATCGACAGATCGAAGCCCAGCACGACTCCGATGGGCCGCGGATAGACCTGGGCGCGGATCGGCGGGCCTTCGCCGTTGGCCTCGGCCAGGCGCCGCATCACGTTCCGCCACGCATCCGGGTTCTCGTTCGACTGGGCCATGGAAAAGCTGGCTGGCCGGCCACTCATCCGCGTCAGACGCGACAGCAGGTCGATCTCGTCCTCGAGGCTGCGGCCGGGCGCGCCGAACACCGCCTGCAGCACGCCCTTGCCGGCGTCCTTCAGCGCCAGGGCCATCGCTTGCAGTTCGATCTCGGCCGCCTGCCAGGTGGGGATAGGATCCCCGGCGCCGGTCTTGTGGATCACCAGGCGCGACGTGGCGAAGCCCAGCGCGCCCACCTCGATCGCCTCGCGCACGATGGCCTGCATCCTGGCCAGATCCTCGGAGGTGGCCGGTTCGCGGTCGGCGCCACGCTGGCCCATCACATAGACCCTGACCGCCGAGTGCGGGATCTGGGAGGCGAAGTCGATGTCGTGCGGGCGCTTCTCGATGGCGGCGAGGTATTCCGGGTAGGTCTCCCAGTCCCAGGTGAGGCCCTCGGTCATCACCACCTCGGGAATGTCCTCGACGCCCTCCATGACGCTGACCAGCAGCTCGCGATGCTCCGGCCGGCATGGCGCGAAACCGACGCCGCAGTTGCCGCCGACGACGGTCGTCACCCCGTGCGACGATACGGCGAGAGCCGATCGGACCAGACCGCCTGGCCGTCGTAGTGGGTGTGGATATCGACGAAGCCGGGCGTGACCAGCTTGCCCCTGGCGTCCAGCTCCTCGACGCCGGATCCGCCCACCTTGCCGATCTCGGCGATGCGCCCGCCAGAGATGGCGACATCCGCCTCGAAGCCCTCGGCGCCCGTGCCGTCGATGACGACGCCGCCTCGGATCACCGTGTCGTAGGCGTGGCTCATGGTCGCGTCTCCTTCATCCGCATCGTTCGCCCCCGCCGCGCCAGCGTCAACGTCTTTGAAGGCTTGCTTGACGCCTCGCTCCGCCCCGCGCACAAGGCCGCCGCCTTCTGAATAGTGGAGCTAGGACGGCCATGGCGGACATCCGTTTCGACGGCAAGGTGGCGATCGTGACCGGCGCGGGCGGCGGGCTCGGGCGCCAGCACGCCCTGGAGTTGGCGCGGCGCGGCGCCAAGGTGGTGGTCAACGACCTCGGCGGTTCGGTCGACGGCTCCGGCGGCTCGTCGGAAGCCGCGGCCGAGGTGGTCGAGGAGATCGAGGCCCTCGGTGGCCAGGCCATCGCCAACGGCTCGTCGGTGACCGACGACGCGGGCGTGGCCCACATGATCAAGCAGGCGATGGACGCCTGGGGCCGCATCGACATCCTGATCGCCAACGCTGGGGTGCTGCGCGACAAGTCGTTCGCCAAGATGGAGATGAGCGACTTCGAGTTCGTGGTGGGCGTGCACCTGATGGGCTCGGTGAAGCCCACCAAGGCCTGCTGGGAGATCATGCGCGAGCAGAACTACGGCCGCATCGTCGTCACCACCTCCTCGACCGGGCTCTACGGCAATTTCGGCCAGACCAACTACGGCGCGGCCAAGCTGGCCCTGGTCGGCTTCATGAACTCGCTGAAGCTCGAGGGGCAGAAGAACAACATCCACGTCAACGCCATCGCCCCGGTGGCCGCGACCCGGATGACCGAGAACCTCATGCCGCCGGCCATTCTCGACAAGCTGAGGCCCGAATACGTGACGCCTGGCGTCGTCTACCTCTGCTCGGAGGAAGCGCCCACCGGCGCGATCCTCACCGCTGGCGGCGGCGCCTTCGCCCTGGCGCGGCTCTACGAGACCGAGGGCGTCTTCCTCGGCGAGGGCGGCCTCTCGGTGGAGGAAGTCCGCGACAACTGGGCCAAGATCGCCGACCCCGCCGGCCAGCAGGCCTACGTCAACGGCGGCGAACAGACGGCCAAGTTCTTCCGCCGCATGAGCGAGACGGCCTAGGCGCGCTTGTCGACGCGACAGAAGCGGGCCATCTTGTATCAGGCTTTGATACCGAGAATGGCATGGGCACGAATGTTCATCTGACGCCTGCTCTGGAACGCTTCGCCCGCGAGGCGGTCGCCGAGGGCCGCTACAACAACGTCAGTGAAGTCGTGCGAGACGGCTTGCGCATGTTGCAAGACGCCGCCGAGCGGAGGCGTAACTTCATGAAGATGGTGCGCGAGGTCCAAGCCGACGTCGCCAAGAACGGTACGGTCTCCATCGACGAGGCGTTGGCCGAAGTCGATCGCATCATTGAAGAAGCCGAACATGCCGCGGAGCGAAAGGCATAGCGCGGCCGGCAAGGCTCTCGCGCCAAGCCGCAGTCGACGTGGCTGAGGCGGCGCGCTGGATCGCACACGACAACCGTTCGGCTGCGCGACGCCTGCGGGCGGCGGTCGCCAATCTCGCCGGTCTCCTGGGCGAACACCCGCGGCTGGGTACGGCGCGACCTGAATTGGCCGATGAACCCCTGAGGTTCGGCGTCGTCCGCGGCTTCCCGTACCTCGCACTTTTCGATCCCACGACGAATCCGCCGGTGATCCTGCGCGTCCTGCACGGCGCGCGCGACCTGCCGGAGCTGCTGCGCGACTACCGCGACGAAGAGCCCATCTAGGCCGCCTTGCCG
>DATJRL010000074.1:0-7428 GCA_035504785.1 Caulobacteraceae bacterium | reverse complement strand
CTCCGAGCGTCGCCGCGCCACCCGGACGGTGATGGACGCGGTGTTCGAGCGGCTGACCATCTGGCTGGCGCCGATCCTAGCTTTCACCATGGAAGAAGCGTGGTCGACCCGCTTCCCCGACGCCGGCCCCAATGCGCTGCGCGTCTTCCCGGAAACGCCGGCGGTCTGGCTGGACGCGGCTGAGGGCGGACGCTGGGGCAAGGTGGAGCGGGTGACCCGGGTCGTCACCGGCGCGCTGGAAGTGGAGCGCCGCGAGAAGCGTCTGGGCGCCGCGCTGGAGGCCGCGCCGGTGGTGTTCCTCTCGGACCCGGCCTTGCACGTCGCCTTCGCCGGCCTCGATCCCGCCGAGGTGTTCCGCACCAGCGGCGCGCGGCTGGAGGCAGGCGAGGGACCCGCGAACGCCTTCCGGCTGCCCGAAGTCCCGGGCGTGGCCGTGGTCGCCGCGCCCTCGGCCGGCTGCAAATGCGCTCGCTGCTGGCGCGTGCTGACCGAGGTCGAGGCGCCGGGCCGGCTCTGCCTGCGCTGCGAGGACGCCGTGGCGGCATGGGACGCCAGGGCCGGATGAGCGTTCTGTCTCGGAGAGACGTCCCCTCCAAAACCGGGGATGGCGACCATGCCCCCGGGTCCGACCGGAGGTCGGCCGGAGGACGGCCTCCGCATCGTGGAGAGGGCCAGCGCCATATGACGCGCCCCAACCGTCTCGCGCTGTTCGCCTACGGCCTCGCCGCCGTGGTGATCGTGATCGACCAGGCGCTGAAGTGGTGGGTGCTGCGGGTGTTCGACTTGCCCGAGCGGGTGTCGGCGCCGGTGATAGGGCCGTTCTGGCTGTCGATGGTGTGGAATCGGGGCGTCAGCTTCGGCGTGCTCAATCTCGACGCCGACTGGACGCGCTACACGCGCTGGGCGCTGTCGGCTTTCTCGATCGCGGTCGCGCTGTCGCTGGCGATCTGGGTGCGCAAGGTGGAGCGTCCGATCCTGGCCATCGCGGTCGGACTGATCATGGGCGGAGCGATCGGAAATGTGATCGACCGCCTGCGAATCGGCGCCGTGGCCGACTTTCTCGATTTCAGCCGCCTTTACTTCCCCTGGGTTTTCAATATCGCCGACAGCGCGATCACCGTTGGGGCGGTGCTGCTGATCTGGGATCTGTTCCTGGCGCCGCGGAAAGGCGCACCCGCGTGATCGGGTTGGCGCCGAGCCGGACGATGGGTTATCGAAGCGTTGGGATGCGGCCGGGGGCGGCCCTCATGAAGAGAGACCGTCGATGAAGTTGAAGCGCCTCGTCCTCACCGTCGGTCTCCTGGCCGGCGCGGCGGCCCTGGCCGGTTGCCAGTCGGCCGAGCGCGCGTTCGGCGTCGCCAAGGTGACGCCCGACGAGTTTCGCGTTGTCACCAAGGCCCCGCTGACCCTGCCGCCGGACTATTCGCTGCGGCCGCCGGAGCCGGGCGAGCCGCGGCCGCAGGAACTGCAGCCGGAAAGCGCGGCGCGCCAGGCCCTTGAGGGCCAACGCGAGGGCGAGGTGCGTTCCGACGGCGAGAAGATCCTGGTGGCCAAGGCCGGCGCGGACCGCGCCGACCCGCTGATCCGCTATGTGGTCGACGACGAGTTCGGCAACCTGGCCCACAAGGACAAGAGCTTCGCCGACTGGGTGATGTTCTGGAAACCGGGCCAGCAGAGCACGCCGGCCGGCGCGGGCGACCCCGACCAGTCGCAGCCGATCGACCCCGCGGTGGAAGAACAGCGGGTGAAGTCGCTGACCGGCGGGCACACCATCGTCATCGCCCGGAAAGGCCCCTCGAAGAGCAAACTGCCCGGCCTCTAGGCGCCCGACCCCAGGCGGCTTCTCCGCGAGCGCACCGGTCGCATCCGCGAGTGGAGGCGAAAACGCCACGGGGCCGACCTCGGGAATCGAAGAGACCGGACCGGCGCCGGAATCGTCCTATAGTGCGGCCGAGCCCATGACCATCCGCCGCCTCCCGCCCGAGCTCGTCAGCCGCATCGCCGCCGGCGAGGTGGTCGAGCGGCCGGCGAGCGCGGTCAAGGAGCTGGTGGAGAACGCCGTCGACGCCGGCGCGGACCGGATCGAGGTGCAGGCGGATGGCGGCGGCCTGACCCGCATCCTGGTCGCCGACGACGGCAGGGGCCTAGGCGCCGACGAACTCCCCCTGGCGGTGGAGCGGCACGCGACCTCCAAGCTCTCGCCCGACGAAGCCGGCGGCTACGACCTCCTGCGCATCGCCACTCTCGGCTTCCGCGGCGAGGCCCTGCCGTCGATCGGCTCGGTGGCGCGGCTCTCCATCACCGGCCGGCGGGCGAACGAGTCGGCGCACGCGATCCTGGTGGAAGGCGGCGCGGTGGGGCCGGTGGCGCCGGCGCCGTTCGCCGGGCCGCGCGGGGCGCGGGTCGAGGTGCGCGACCTCTTCTACGCCACGCCGGCGCGGCTGAAGTTCATGAAGTCGGAGCGCTCCGAGGCGCTGGCCATCGCCGAAGAGGTCAAGCGTCAGGCTATGGCGCACGCCACGGTCGGCTTCGGCCTCGACCTCGACGGCCGGCGCTCGCTGCGGCTGGCGCCGGAAGCGCCGGGCGAGGCGGGGCGGCTGGCGCGGCTCGGGGCCATTCTCGGCGTCGACTTCGCCGACAATGCGCTCGCCATCGACCAGACCCGCAACGGCGTGCGGCTGACCGGCCACGCCGGCCTGCCGACCTTCAATCGCGGCAACGCGGCCCATCAGTACCTGTTCGTCAACGGCCGGCCGGTGCGCGACCGGCTGCTGTCGGGGGCGCTGCGCGCCGCCTACGCCGATTTCCTCGCCCGCGACCGCCATCCGGTGGCCGCGCTCTACGTCGAGCTCGATCCGGCGCTGGTGGACGTGAACGTGCATCCGGCCAAGGCGGAAGTGCGCTTTCGCGATCCCGGGCTGGTGCGCGGCCTGATCGTCGGGGCGCTGAGGCATGTCCTCGCCGGCGCCGGCCACCGCGCCTCGACCACCGTCGCCGCCGATGCGCTGGCGGGTTTCCGGCCAGGATGCCAGCCGGTCGGCTACCTGCCTGGACCGTCGGCCGCGGGCTTCTCGGCCTGGAGCGCCGGCGGCTGGCGTCCGGCCGCCGCGGCGGCGATGTCGCTGGAAGGCGTGGCGGAGGTGTCGGCCCGGTTCGAGCCGGCGCCGGACGTCGCCGACGCTTCCGCGCCATACGATCCCATCGACTACCCGCTGGGCGCGGCTCGGGCGCAACTTCACGAGACTTACATCGTCGCCCAGACCCGCGACGGGGTGGTGATCGTCGACCAGCACGCCGCGCACGAGCGGCTGGTCTATGAGCGGATGAAGGAGGGCATGGCGGCCGGCGCGGTGCCGCGCCAGGCGTTGCTCATGCCCGAGGTGGTGGAGCTCGATCCCGCCGAGGCCGAGCGGGTGGCCGCGCGAGCCGGCGAGCTCGCCGACCTGGGCCTGGTGCTGGAGCCGTTCGGGCCTGGCGCAGTGCTGGTGCGCGAGACGCCCGCCGCACTCGGCGAGACCGACGCCGCCGGGCTGGTCCGTGATATTGCCGACGACCTCGTCGAGAACGGCGCGGCGCTGGCGCTGAAGGAGCGGCTGGAGGCGGTGGTCTCGACCATGGCCTGCCACGGTTCGGTCCGCGCCGGCCGCCGGCTTAGCGCGCCGGAGATGAACGCACTGCTCCGCCAGATGGAGGCGACGCCCCACTCCGGTCAGTGCAACCACGGCCGTCCCACCTATGTGGAGCTGAAGCTGGCGGATATCGAGCGGCTGTTCGGCCGCCGATAACCACTTCGGGATCCCGGCCCGACCGGCGTAGGCTAGGGTCATGCGACCAGGGCAACCGAGCCACACCGCTCTTCGCGCCGCCGCGCACCGAGCCGCGCACCAGCTCATCGAGGGCGGGCGGGTATTCGCCGATCCTTTGGCCCTGCCGGTGCTTGGCGAGGCGCCGGGCGAGGTGTTCGGCGCGGACCTCGAACGGCCGGCGACGCGAGCGATGCGCCTGTTCATCGCCGCGCGCAGCCGCTTCGCCGAAGCCAGCCTGGCTGCCGCGGTGGCGCGGGGGGTGCGCCAATACGTGGTGCTCGGCGCGGGGCTCGACACCTTCGCCCACCGAAACCCCTTCGCCGATGAAGGGCTGCGCGTCTTCGAGGTGGACTATCCGGCCACCCAGGCCTGGAAGCGCGAGCGTCTCGCGGCCGCGCGGCTGGCGACGCCGGCGTCCCTCACCTTCGCCCCAGTGGACTTCGAGCGTCAGACCCTGGCCGAGGGCCTCGCGAACGCCGGGTTCGACCCGGCGGCGCCGACGTTCTTCTCGTGGCTGGGCGTGGCCGTCTACCTGACCCGCTCGGCCGTGATCGAGACGCTGGCGTTCGTCGCGCAGCGGCCCCCGGGTTCGGAAGTGGTGTTCGACTACGGGGAGCCGGTGTCGAGTTATCCGCCGGACCAACAGCCGCGCCAAGCCGCGCGGCTGGCCCGCATGGCCGCGATCGGCGAGCCGTGGCTCACTCGCTTCACGCCCGCCGAACTTGTGGACGACCTGCTCGGGCTCGGCTTCGATACGCTGGAGGACCTGGGCCCGGCCGAGATCGGTCGACGGTTTCACGGTCGCGACCGACCCGACGGTCCCGGCGGACACCTGATGCGAGCCGGACGCCTGTCAGGCGCCTGAGTAGCGCAGGAAGCTCACCCGCGCCGCGCCCCAGAGTCGTTCGTCGAGCAAGCCGTAGCCTTCGGGCGTTTCCGCCCCTTCGCGCCAGCCGCGCTCCAGCACCACGATCGCCCCCGGCTCGAGCCAGCCGCCGGAAGCAAGAGCGCGGAGCGCGGTCTCGCCCAGGCCCTTGCCGTAGGGCGGATCGACGAAGGCGAGGTCGAAGGGCGGCTGGCCGCCGATCGGACGGGCGGAAAGGCGCGCGCCGTCGCGCCGGTCGATGGCGACCTTGTCGGCGACGCCTAGCGACGCGGCGTTGGCCCTGATGGCGCCCAGCGCCGTCTCGTCCAGCTCGACGAACCGGCAGAAGGCGGCGCCGCGGGAGATCGCCTCCAGCCCGAGACCGCCGGCGCCGGCGAAGAGGTCGATCACCCGGGCGTCCTCCACGCCCGGCGACCAGGCGGCGTGCTCGAGAATATTGAACATCGCCTGGCGCGCGCGCTCGGCGGTCGGGCGCACCGAGTGTCCCTTTGGCGCCACAAGCGGTCGGCCACGAAAGGTCCCGGCGACGATACGCATGGAAAGTCCTTCCAAAATCAGGGGCGCCTGAGGGATGAAGGCGGGCGGGGAGCGAGAGGAACCATGAGCGCAGAGGGCGCGCGGTTGTCGAGTTCGGCGTTCATCGCCGACCTGAGCCCCCACGAAAAGAGTCTGCCGCGGTTCCTGCTGACGCTCGCGCTCGGCGTCGTGGCGTTCGCCCTGGCGGTCGTGGTCGGCGTATTCGTCTCGCTGGGGCTGCTGATCGGCGCGGCCGGTTGGCCGGCGCCTACCAGCCTCGAGAACCTTCGCGCCCTGGCGCGCCGATTTCTCGAACTCGCGAGCTCCGATGGCCATACCCTGGCCGACGCCCTCCAGATCCTGGCCGTGGCGATTCCCGACAACCTGTTGCCGATCTTCGCCTGGATCGGAGTGGCGGTGCTGCTGCAAGCGCGAAGCGTGAAGGCGCTGCTCACCTCGGGCCCACGCTTCCGCTGGCGCCTTCTGCTGATCGGCTTGGCGCTCTTCAGCCTGGTCGTCGGGCCGTTCGTGGGCGTGACGCAATGGCTGGACCCACACGCCGCCGCGCCGCCGGTGCTGACCGTCTCGCCGGATTTGTTCCAGCGCGGGCTCTACGCCTTGGTCTGCATCGCGGCCTTTTTTCCCGCCGCCCTGGGCGAGGAGATGCTGTTTCGCGGCTGGTGGCTGCGCGAGACCAGCGCGGTGACGCGCAACGTCGCCGCGTTGCTGGTGATCAACGGCGTATTCTTCGCCGCCGCCCACCTCGATTTCTCACCCGACGGCTTCCTGGAGCGGGCGGTCCTGGGCGCCGGGTTCGCCTATATGACACTGAGGCTGGGCGGGATCGAGTTCTCCACCGGGGCGCACCTGGCCAACAACCTCATGCTGGTGTTGTTCGTCCAGCCGCTGACGCTGAAGGCCCCCGCCGCGACCGGGGTGACGATCGATGTGCTGTTCGAAAACGCCTTCCTGTTTTTCGCCTTCATCCTGATCACCGAGGTCACCGCGCGCTGGGCGCCGCTCCGCCGCTGGGCGGGGGTGGACTCGGGGACGGCTCGGGCGTCCATCGCCGTGGCGGAACACTTCTCCTAAGCTCCAGGCGAGACCAGGCGGGCAGGGTGCGGTTCCGCGGCGACCGCGCTTGAAGCGACGCCGCCGCCATGCGAAGCGCGGGCCGACGGGCTCATGGGCGAAGCGGAAGGGCCTGGTGGCTGCCACGACGGGCTCGCCATCGCCCGGATCAGGCAGGCGTCGAGACCGCAAGCAAAGGAGACACGCCATGACCTTCGTCACCTCGGAACGCCGCGGGGCCACCGCCCTCATCACCTACGCCAATCCGCCGTTCGGCACGATGACCGCCGCGGGCTCGGCCGAGATGCTGGCGGCCGTGCAGGCGGCCGTGGACGACGAGGCCGTACGCGCCATCGTCATCACCGGCGGGCTGCCGGGCGTGTTCATCCGCCACTACGACGTCGGCGAGCTCTCCACCGCCAGCGACTCGCTGGCCAACGCGCCGCCGCCGGAACCGCGCCCGGCGCCGGCCGCGGCTCAGCGCCCCGGCGGCTATCTCGGCCTCGTCGATTTGATCTACGCCGCGCCCAAGCCGGTTATCGCGGCGATCAACGGGCTTTGCATGGGCGGCGGCTTCGAGCTGACGCTGGCCTGCGACCTGCGCATCGCGGCCCGCAGCGTCGAGGCGATCGGCCTGCCCGAGACGCGCGTCGGCATCTTCCCCGGGGGCGGCGGCACCCAGCGCCTGCCGCGCGTTGTCGGCGAGGCCAAGGCGACCGAGATCATCCTGCGCGGGCTCACCTTCGATGGGCCGACCGCGCACCAGATCGGCATGGTGCATGAGGTGGTCGACGACGCCCTGGCGCGGGCGCTGGAGATCGCCGCGGAGTTCGAGGGCAAGGGCGCCGAGGGCGTGGCCTTCGCCAAACGTCTCACCCGCGCCGCGTTGGACCGCCCCCTCGCCGAGGGCCTGGCCGACGAGCGGGCGAGCTTCCAGGCGGTGATGCGGACGGCTTCGGCCCGCGAGGCCCTGCGGGCGGCCCGCGCGCCGGTCGAGATCCAGAAGGCTTGACCGCAGCCGACTTGATCTTCGGCTTCGCCCACCCGGGCTTGCGCTTCAGCTTTGCATTCTGCTCCCCCTTTGGGGGAGCCGTCGGCCCGGCAGGGGCCGACTGAGGGGGCCACCGTCCCTTGCGGCTGTGGCCCCCT